>JANPGT010000124.1:0-9046 GCA_031424135.1 Chitinophagaceae bacterium | reverse complement strand
TGAGCTTTTTGACGCACTGGACAAACTGAAAGAATACGATGAGCCGCTGCTGCTGAAGAAGCTGCCTTCCATTCAAAAACCACAGTTGTCTAATATAAAAGTGCATTTGTACAAGCAACTGCTGGCCAGCCTGCGCCTGCTTAAAAGTGCCGACAGTATTGACTTACAGCTAAACGAGCAATTTGACTACGCCCATATTCTCTACAAAAAGGGCCTCTTCTCGCAAAGCCTGAAAATTCTGGATAAAGCCAAGGAAACCGCCAAAGCCAACCAGAAGTTTAATTTTCTCACCCTTGTGCTGGCGCTGGAGAAAAGAATAGAGATGCTGCACATTACCCGCAGTATGCAAAGCCGGGCAGAGCAACTGTCTGCTGAAACTGTGGAAGTAACGGGCCGTATAGATATGGTGGCCAAGCTTTCTAACCTGGCGCTGCAATTGTACAGTTGGTTTATCAAAAACGGTCATGCGCGCAACGAAACAGATGAACTGGCGGTAAAAAAGTTTTTACACGATAATTTACCTCCCGGCGCAGAAGAGCAAACCGGCTTTTATGAAAAACTCTATCTTTTTCAAAGCTATTCGTGGTACGCCTTTATACGGCAGGATTTTTTGATGTATTACCGCTATTCACAAAAATGGGTAGACCTTTTTGAAGAGCAGCCACTGATGCAGCGGGTAGAAACAGGGCATTACATTAAGGGCCTGCATACTTTGCTGAATGCGCATTTTGATCTGCGTAACTACGAAAAATTTGAAATTGCGCTGCGGAAGTTTGAAGCGTTTGCCGGTACGGAGCGGGTAAAGGACCACGACAACTTCCGCATCCAGGCTTTTGTATACATCACCAGCGCCAAAATAAACCAGCATTCGATGATGGGTACTTTTAAAGCAGGACTTCTGCTGGTTCCCTCTATTGAAGAAAAATTGGTTGAATACGATCTCTTTATAGATAATCACCGCATCATGGTGCTGAACTATAAAATTGCCACCCTTTATTTTGGAAGCGAAGATTATGGCACCTGCATCGATTACCTGCAG
Organism: Chitinophagaceae bacterium; assembly: GCA_031424135.1. Classification (GTDB taxonomy): domain Bacteria; phylum Bacteroidota; class Bacteroidia; order Chitinophagales; family Chitinophagaceae; genus JACMLD01. Next base: position 8,007 of record JANPGT010000124.1, on the reverse strand, counting down.
AAAATAATCAATGAGCAGCTGGATATAAGAGACGACCTGCAGTCTTACGCACGCCTGCTGCACCTGATGGCACATTTTGAGATGGGTAATTATGAACTGATGGAATACCTGACCAAATCTGTTTACAGGTTTATGGCAAAAAAACAGCACGTTACTGTGCTGGAGGAAGAGATGTTTAAATTCCTGCGCACTTCTTTCCAGTTGCCGAGAAATAAGTTAAGATCAGAGCTGGAAACCTTTTTACAAAAAATAAAGAAGTTTGAAAAGAGCAGGTTTGAAACCAGGGCCTTTGCTTACCTGGACATCATTTCATGGGTAGAAAGCAAAGTATACCAGAAGCCGATGGCTACCATCATACATGACAAGTACATGCAAAGCCGTAAAAGAGTGTATGCTCAGGCGGGGAATTAGGGATAGGGAATCTGGAATTGGGTTAACGGGCGTAAAGACCTGGTTCCCAATTCCAAATTCCCAATAACTAACTATGGAAATATACCCAGTTCAGCATAGCTGGTACCTACTTTGTTGATGGCTACTACATAAGCTGCCGTACGCATGTCGGGGATGGAAGGATTGGCTTTCCATACCTCCATCACTTCACGGGTAGCGGCAATCATGGTTTCTTCCAGTCCGCTGTATACCAGGTCTGCTTCATCGGCGCCGTGCATGATGAAATCTCTTTCTTTAGCGCTTACTTTTTTACTGGTCAGTTCTTCTATCTGCCCCAGTATATGGCTATTCATATTTTCTGTAAAACGCTTCTCCATCCGGCCATAACGCACATGGCTAAGGTTTTTTAACCATTCAAAATAACTAACGGTTACACCGCCTGCATTCAGGTACATGTCGGGTACTACCAGCACACCTTTCTTTTCAAATACTTCATCTGCATCGGGGGTTAACGGTCCGTTGGCGGCTTCTCCGATTATTTTTGCTTTTATGTTGGGTGCATTGGTGCCATCAATCACATTTTCCAATGCTGCCGGAATCAGTATGTCGCAATCCAGTTCAAGCGCATCGCCCGATTTGGCCAGGTTGGTAGCGCCGGGAAAATTCAGGATGGAACCTGTTTTCTTGCGGTGTTGAAAAACGGCTTCTTCATTTAATCCATCAGAATTCATGATAGCGCCCTCATATTCTGCCAGGGCTACAATTTTTGCACCCCCTTCACGGAAAAATTTGGCGGCATGATAGCCCACGTTACCCAGGCCCTGTACAATCACGCGTTTGTCTTTTACCCCTAAACTAAGTCCCAGGCGTTGCATCACATCGGGCATATTACAAACCTCGCGCAAGCCATAAAAAACACCCAAACCGGTAGCTTCACGACGGCCGCGTACGCCACCCTGTGTAATGGGTTTACCGGTTACGCAACCCAGGGCATCAATTTCGCCGGGACGCATACTGGTATAGGTATCCAGGATCCAGGCCATTTCGCGCTCGCCGGTGCCATAATCGGGGGCGGGCACATCGGTGCCTGGTCCAATAAAGTTTTTCTTAATCAGCTCATGTGTGTAGCGCCGGGTAATTTTTTCCAGCTCGTAAGGTGTATATTTTTTGGGGTCGATGCTGATGCCGCCTTTTGCACCGCCAAAGGGTACGTTTACGATGGCGCACTTATAAGTCATCAGCGCGGCCAGTGCCATTACTTCGTCCAGGTTAACAGAAGGCGCAAAACGGATACCGCCTTTGCAAGGTGTTTTATGGTGCGAATGCTGCACACGGTAAGCTTTAATCACCTCAATCTTATCGCCAATTTTTACGGGGAAGTGCATCCGGTAAACAGAGTTGCACTGTTTTATCTGTTCCAGCAGACCGGGATCGATGCTGGTAAATTTGGCAGCTTTATCGAAGCTCTTTTCTACGGCGCCGAAAAAACTGTATTCATGTTGTCCTGCCATAAAGATGTTTTTTAATTTTTATATAGATACAATCGTTTGTTAGTTGCCCAATGCCTGTTTCTATCTGTAGAGATGCGACGCACCGCGTCTCTACAATGCAGGGTTATGGATGTTTGTTTTTTGAATGAAAATCTTCCCGTATGCAGTCAGTGGTTATCGGGAGGAACAAATTGAAAGAGCTATTTGTTTTCTTTTTCCAGCCTGGTCATTTTCCTGTCCAGCCTTACCATATACGCAATCAGCCCAATCATAATAATCAGCATTACCGTTACTACCACGTATATCTTGCCGTTATGACGCATATCAAAAGCGGTGTACTGCTTTTGGGGGTCAATGTCCTGGGCCAGTAGTGCCGCGGGCAGCGCCATATATAAACAGGTAAACAGTGAAATTATTTTCTTAGCCATTTAATAAACTTTTCTCTTTTAATAAGTCAATCCTGATGCGCAGTGTAGCCACCCATACGCCCAGCAGGGTCCAGCCAATAATAGCCGGGTAAAATAAAATTCTCAGCCTTCCGTCCAGGTCATTAAAATTAAGGCCGGGGTTGCCGCCTTTACCGGGGTGCAGGCTTTCCATTAACCTGGGTAAAATCCAGATAGAAGGAAACAGCATGGCATAGGCGAAAATATTGTAGACAGCACTTATTCTTGCTTTTTTATCAATATCAGTCAATGAACCGCGCAGTACCAGATAAGCAAAATAGATGAGCAGGGCAATGGCGGCGCCGGTAAGTTTGGGTTCTGTAAAAATCTGGGTGGAGTCAGCAAATTCTGTCCAGGTATATTTTGCCCAGATGGCGCCGGTAGCATAGCCCAGAATACCGAACAGGATGCCCGTTTTGGCAAAGTTAACCGCATAGATATCGTCTGCCAGGTGCTGGGTGCGGAGGTATTTAACGGAGTAAAGTACAGACACTGTAAACAGAATCATCATACCAAACCACATACACACATGGAAAAATAAATTGCGGATGGTCTCGTGCAGTATCTCACGCGCGGGCACACTGAACAACAAGCCGCCGGCAACCGTATAGAGAAGAATAATAACACAAACTATTTTCCACCAGGATTTGCGCATAGCAATTATTTTTTGCCCCGCCGGTGCACCGGCTTTTTTGCAGGATGCCGGCATATTGGCTTAAGCGCTGCAAATGTAGCATAAACCTTATCAAAATGCCAGCAGCCCCCTGAAAATTAGATGGAAATCAGCCCTGATTTCAAAAGCTTTATACATTCTTTACAAAAACAGTATAAAACTTCGATACCGCGCAAGCCGTTAACAAGGCATCAGTCTTTCCATAAAAAGGGGAACAAAATAACAGCCAGCGCCACTACCAGGATATCCAGCCCGGTAAGCAACAGCACCATTTGCAGCAGCCCACCCTGTATAACATCAGAAAAGACGATATTGGATATTTTCATCAGCAGCATCAGTTGCGGTATAATCAGCGGAAAGCCCATAATGGCCATCAATGCTGCGTTTTGTTGTGCCCTGGCAGCAATGGCCGATAAGAAGGTAAACACCAGGCTTAGGCTGATACCGCCCAGTACCGTGATTCCCAGGAACTGGAACCCTTTTATCACCGGGTTACCCAGGAAGACGGAAAACAGCAGCCAGCTGGTGAGTGTCATCAAAACCATCAGCAGCAGGTTAAACAGCAGCTTTGCAATAATAAAATGCCTTCCGCCGGCAATGGAATAGAAGTAGAGCATACGCCCCTTGCTTTCTGCCAGGAAGCTTTTGGCGACCGCATTTACACAAACAAACAGCTGTATCATCCAGAAAAGCCCGTTCCATACGTTGATGTCCGGCTGGCCCATGGCCAGGTAAAGTACAAAAATGGTGGCCGCTACGTAAAGCAGTACGCCATAGAAACTGTATTGCTGGCGTATTTCCAGCAGCAGGTCTTTTTTGAACAGGGCAATAATGTGTTGGAACGCTTTAATAACAACTGATTTGCAACAAAAGTAAACAGCTTGCCATTAATTCCCGGTAATTTTATTTACACCTGTTGTAATGAAAAAGCACCATTTCGCTGCCTTCCTGTTGTTTTTGCTGCTGACTGCCGCTGCCGCGCATGCGCAAATTATTAATATTGACAAAACAGACACCGCAGCTTATGTAAAGAAGGCACTTTGGAGTGGCAATATTTCGCTGGGGTTGGAAGCCGACAAGCAGAAAACCACACTTTTTGATGCCAGCAATTACCTCGATCTCTCTTTGCAAAAACTAAGACAGCTCTTTATTTTCTCTGCCAGCGAGCGGTTTACCTACAATGGTTCCAGCAGTTTTTTGAATAAGGGATACCTGCACCTGCGCTGGCGTTATAACTACAAAGAACAATTGCATCCGGAGAGTTTTGTGCAATACCAGTGGGATGATGCCCTGGGCATGGTACACCGTTTTGTAGCCGGTGAAAATATGAGGTACAATTTCTGGCACCGTAAACTTTGGGAACTGTCTGCCGCCACCGGTATTATGTACGAGGCCGAAGTTTGGAACTATACCGCGGTGGATTCATCTAAGATTCCGGTACCACCGGTAAACCAGCACAGCCGGGAGCTGAAATCCAACAATTATATAAAGCTGGAAGGTGATGTTTCTAAAGTGAGCAAGCTGACTTTTATTGTTTTTTACCAGGCTGCCTTCAACGACTTTTTAAGGCCGCGTATATCAGGTGTCATCAACTTCAATACCAATGTCTCCAAACATTTTGCGCTGGGCATGCAGTACAATGGCCTGTTTGATGCCGGCCCGGTAGTGCCGCTCTTTAAATTTTATTACAGTTATTCAAGCACGCTGCTGTATAAGTTTTAGTATTTAGCACTTGGTATTCAGCATTCAGACCCAACCGTGTAAAAGATGCATCGTATGCAGTAAAAAGTTAAAACCCTCAACTGTGCCATCAAATACAACACACCTGCATATCCGGCATTTTTCTCTGCCTGTCTGTATACTAAGTACTTCATGCTGAAGATTACTCCCTGTTATGGTAACAATACCTGCAGCGGGGTTCGTACATATCCTTTTCTCCCAACAGCACCTGCCCTGTCTGCGCTGTTTTGCGGTAGGAGTAATTGGCGATATTTCCACATTTCACGCAAATGGCATGTAACTTGGTTATGTAATCTGCCTTGGCTAGCAGAAAAGGCATTTGCCCGAAAGGTTTGCCGGTATAATCCATGTCCAGTCCGGCTACTATAACGCGTATGCCACGCAGTGCCAGCTGGTCGCATACATCGGGTAACAGGTCGTCAAAAAATTGCGCCTCATCAATGCCCACTACATCCACATCGCTGGCCATCAGCAGGATGGTTTGGGAATTGTCGATAGGCGTTGAAAGAATAGCGTTTTCATCGTGCGAAACAATATTGTTGATATCGAAACGGACATCTATACCGGGTTTAAATATTTCCACTTTCTGGTGAGCGATGCGCACTCTTTTCAGCCGGCGGATAAGTTCTTCTGTTTTGCCACTGAACATGGAACCGCAGATAACTTCTATCCAACCACGGCGCACACCGGAAAGATTAGGCTCAATAAACATGCTTTAACATTATTTGCTTAAAAATACTTATTAACTTTAGTTGAGATTTTAACGTCAAATGTAGTACAACCCATGGAAAGAGTTAAGGCGCTTATTAATACCCTGCAGGAACAGGCCACACAAAATGCCGGCCCGTCTGTATTACTGGCTACCCTGCAGCAAATCCAGCTGGAGCTTACAGGTGGCGTTTCAGCGGCTGGTAGCAGGCAGTTGGGCACCGCTAAAGTGGCGGTAGTAATGCCCAGTCATAGCAGGTATATGCCGCCGGTGAAAGAAACCGCAGACATTATTACTGAAGCGCCTCCTGTAAGGGAAATGCAGCAGCCGGTGATGCAGGAAATGGTACCGGTGAAAGAAACATCAGCACCCAAAATTCAATTTGAGGAAGTAGCAGCGCCGCAGAAAAAAGCGGCAAATGAGGGCTGGTTATTTGACCCCATGAGAGAAATTCCTACCCTCTCTCACCAGGTAAGTGCAAAAGAACTGAACGATATTATTGGTCAAAACGGCGCGTCAATGAATGATAAGCTGAAGATTGATAAAACAGAACTGGCAGCTGTACTTACAGAGTCTGCCATCAAAGATTTAAAGAAGGGAATTGGTATTAATGACCGCTATGTTTTTGTAAACGAACTATTCCGCGGAGATGAGGCTATGTACGAGCGCAGCATCAAAACCATCAATGGTTTCCGTATACTGGCAGAAGCAGAATACTGGATAGAGCGGGAGCTCAAAGTGAAAGTGGGTTGGGACGATGGAAAAGCGGCTACGCAACATTTCTATCAGCTTGTTAAAAGACGGTTTTCCTGAATATAGTCCATTATTTTTTGCGTAGCGCCGCGGTTGGCATATACATAATCACGCGATGCTTTTGCTGCTTTCTCATAGTCAGTAGCATTTTCTAAAAGCCACTGCAGCGTCTCTTCCAGTTCCAGCGCGTTTTCAACGCAAAATGCTCCCCCCAGGTCTACCAACTCAACCGCCTCCACAAATTTTTCATACACAGGCCCAAATACAACTGGCTTCCCATAAACGGCGGCTTCCAGCACATTGTGTACCCCGTCGTTGCCAAAGCCTCCACCAATATAGGCAATGGTAGCATATTGGTACAGGCTGGCCAGCATACCGATATTATCAATTATCAGGGTATTGGGAATGGGGTCCCGAAGGTTCGGGAGGGCATTTGGGACCCGGCGCTCTTCAGCACAGATGAATGCTGAATAGCGGATGCTGTTACGAAATAGTTTTTCAATGTCTTTCAAATGGTCCTCATCAATTTCGTGGGGGGCGATGATGAATTTTATTTCCGGGTGTGTATTGGCAAAATGATCGAGTTCTTCTTCGTCTTCCCCCCAGGTACTGCCGGCAATGATGACCGGGCTGCCTTCAATAAATTGTTCTATAGAGGCCACGGTGGCTGATTGGCCGGCTATCTCAATTACGCGGTCGAACCGGGTATCGCCGCTTACAGCCACATTTGTTGAGAAACCAACGCTGCCCAGCAATTTTTTAGAGGCCTGGTTTTGGACAAACAGGTAGCTGAACCTGCTCAGCATCTGGCGGTGAAAACTACCCCAGGACTTGAAAAAAGGCTGCTCCTGTCTGAAAATACCTGACACCAGCAGCAGGGGTATATTACGCTGACTGATTTCCTGCAGGTAAAAATGCCAGTATTCGTATTTTACCCAAACTACCAGTTTGGGCTTTACCGTAGCCACAAATGCACGGGCATTGGCCGGGCCATCCATGGGCAGGTAGGTGACATAATTGGCCTCTTTGTAGTTTTTCCTGATTTCGTAGCCGGAAGGAGAAAAAAAGCTCAGGAGAATGCTGTAAGCGGGGTAGCGGGCATGTATACCTTCCAATAGTGGCCTGGCCTGTTCAAACTCTCCCAGTGAAGCACAATGGAACCAGACAATTTCTCTTGTCTCGTTGCTAACAAATGTCCGTAAGTTACTAAATGCATTTTTTCTACCTGATAACCAGTGTTTTGCCTTGCTGTTAAACGGAGACAAGGCAATGGCTCCGCACCTGTACAACCATAAAAACAACCTGTAAATCGTTGTAGCCACTTTAATTATCAGTTAAATAGCCACAAATCTAAAATCAAACTTTCACCCTACCTATATTTTATTATTTTTGCGGCAATTAAAAGTTAGCGCATGCGGACCATTCAAATGGTTGATCTGAAACAACAGTACCAGCATATCAAAGAAGAGATTGATAAGGGGATTCATGCCGTACTGGACAGCTCAGCCTATATAAATGGCAGGCCGGTGCAGGAGTTTGCGGATAAGCTGGCCGGTTACCTGGGCGCAAAGCATGTGATTCCCTGCGCTAACGGAACAGATGCACTGCAAATAGCGATGATGGCACTGGATTTGCAACCCGGCGACGAAGTAATTACACCTTCCTTTACCTATGTAGCCACCACCGAAGTAATTGCGCTGCTTCGCCTGAAACCTGTTTTTGTTGAAGTAGACAGGCAGAGTTTTTGTATTGATACTGAAGCCATTCGTAAAGCCATTACACCCAAAACAAAAGCGATTGTGCCGG
>JANPGT010000123.1:0-2324 GCA_031424135.1 Chitinophagaceae bacterium | reverse complement strand
GCCGGTTGTGTAGATAACCAATACTGATACCAGCAGTGTAACAATAAGGATATTTCTCAATTGTGTAATAATTTCATTGCCGTAGCTGTTAAGGGCAGACTCTATCACCAGAAAATTGCCCGTTTCATCGTTGTACAACAGGCCTGCATAATACACAAATTTATCCCGGTGATATACGGTAGCGCCTGAAGCTGCTGCTACTGCGCGCAGGTAAGAAGGTGATAAGCCCGTGGGTATGGGCGGCAGGGGTTCGGCCTTTTCAGATAATTTTATAATATAGGAGCGCTCGTCCTGCAAACGTTCAAGGTATTCTTTCTGTATCTGCTTAAAAGATTCTGTTGACACATGGTCTTTTTCGAAGCTGAATTTGGCCGAAATCCTGGCCCTCAATTCAAGCCTTTTATAAAAATCGTTGAAAGCGTACTCATTGGAGAAATAATAGACGGTTGCCATCAGCACCAGGAAGACGGCTGTGGTAAGTGATGTAAACAGCAAGGTTGTTTTTGTTTGAATACTCATGGGCGATTGTTCATGTTTTCAGCATATATCCCATACCAATCACGGTTTGTATCAGTTTCTGATCCGGCTGGGTATCTATTTTTTTACGCAGGTAATTTACATATACATCCACCACATTGGTGCCCATGTTAAAATCGATACCCCATACATGTTCCAGCAGCTGAAGGCGCGACAGCACCCTGTTTTTATTGCGTACAAAATATTCCAGCAACCGGAATTCGGTGGGGGTAAGCATCACCGGCTGTCCTGCCCGCTCCACCAGCTTTGCGGCAAAATCAATGCTGAGTTCGCCCACATAATGCACATCTTTTTCTTCCATGGGCAAATTCCGGCGGCGGCTGAGTGAACGGATCCTTGCTTCCAGCTCTGAAAACTTAAAGGGTTTCACCAGGTAATCATCGGCGCCTGCATTTAGTCCGCTGACAATATTTTCCGTGGTACCCAATGCTGTTAAAAATAAAATGGGTGTCAATACCTGGTGGGCGCGTATGGTTTTACAGAGCTGCATACCATTCATACCCGGCAGCATAATGTCCAGTATAATTATATCGAAGCTGTGGTTTAACGAGAGCTCAAGCCCCATATTGCCATCGGGGGCCACGGTAATACTATAGCCATGTTCTGATAATCCCTTATTTATAATCGCCGCCACGCTGGGCTCATCCTCAATAAGCAATACTTTCATACACCTGTCTTCATTTTGTTAAATACTTCGTAAAATCCTGCTGCCAATAGCTGTGCAACGGGAAGTCCATCTGCGCTCTCTACAATTTACTGTACAAAATGTTGGAGAGAAACTGGTACCACAAGGATTTTCATACCATTTTAATGACGCTTTTTGCTCCTGGTCTTCGGAAAGCGCGGGGTAGCGCTGATCAATTCTGCATAAGAACCGAAACATTTTACATGCTGTTATACCAGCTAAGTTTGTTTATTGCAGGCCGCTGGCTAAAAACGTATTTTATACACTTATTTTAGTATTTTCGGCACAGCAATTTTTTTTATCTCACAAAAAATTAAAAAATGAGCACGATTGCACGTTTGTCTTTTGCTTCCTTACTTTTAACCATCACCCATATGAGTTGTACCAATGCTCCGGAAAAAACAACAGAAACTACTACCGCTACAGCAGCTGTTACCAAACAGGATTTTGGACAGGCAGATGGCCAGCCTGTTTACTTATATACGCTGACCAATAAAAATGGCGCTACCGTTAAGATCACCAACTACGGCGGCATTGTTACTTCCTGGACGGCGCCCGATAAAAATGGCAGCAAATCCAGCATCGTGCTGGGCTTCGACAGCCTCAGCGGCTACCTGGCAAAACCTCCTTATTTTGGCGCGCTGGTAGGCCGCTATGGTAACCGCATCGCCAACGGCAAATTTAAAATAGGCGACAGCAGCTATACCCTGGCTACGAACAATGGCAAAAACCACCTGCATGGCGGCCTGAAAGGATTCGATAAAGTAGTATGGGACGCCGCCGTGGTAGACAGTGTTCCCGCACTTACCCTTACCTATACCAGCAAAGACGGAGAAGAAGGTTATCCCGGTAATTTAAAAGTAACCGTAGTGTATACCCTCAACGATGACAACGAGCTGGGTATTGAATACAACGCAGAAACCGATAAGCCTACCGTGCTGAACCTTACCAACCACAGCTATTTCAACCTTACCGGCAGTGTTGACAACAATATTTTAAGTCATTCATTAAAAATAAATGCTGATGCCTTTACACCGGTTGACACTTCGCTGATTCCTACCGGCGTTTTACAGCCTGTAAAAGGAACGCCTTTTGATTTTAC
>JANPGT010000122.1:0-2107 GCA_031424135.1 Chitinophagaceae bacterium | reverse complement strand
TGGGAGATACACAACTGGTAAAAACAGTTGCCTGGTACGATAATGAAATGAGCTATGTAAGCCAGCTGGTGCGCACCGTTCATTTTTTTGCCGGTTTAATCAGTAAATAACGCTGTTATTATAAATTTTGAATTTTAAATTTTGAATTCCGCTGTAAGGGCCAACAATTCAAAATTTAAAATTCAAAATTCAAAATAGTTTCTTCCCATGAGCAAATTCTCCGACTATAATTTCGCCGGTCAGAAAGCCCTGGTACGGGTAGACTTCAACGTGCCGCTGGACAAACAAACCTTCGCCATTACAGACGATAACCGGATGAGGGCAACTATCCCTACCATCAAAAAAATATTGAAAGATGGCGGCTCTGCTATCCTGATGAGTCACCTGGGCAGACCCAAAGACGGCCCCGAGGACAAATCTTCTTTAAAACACCTGGTGAAACATTTAAGTGAGTTGCTGGATGGTGCCACCGTATTGTTTGCCAACGACTGCATCGGCGAGCAGGCCTACCTTACCGCCAATATGCTGCGGGGCGGCGAGGTGCTGCTGCTGGAGAACCTGCGTTTTTACAAAGAAGAGGAGAAGGGCGATGCAGCATTTGCTGAAAAACTCAGCAAACTGGGAGATGTATATGTAAACGATGCATTTGGTACTGCGCACCGCGCACACGCTTCTACAGCAGTCATTGCCCAGTTCTTTCCGGCCGACAAAAAAATGTTTGGCCTGCTGATGAATGCTGAAGTGGCCAGCGCAGAAAAAGTAATGCATGAAACACAAAAGCCTTTTGTAGCTATTATTGGCGGCGCAAAAGTGTCTGATAAAATTCTAATTATAGAAAACCTGCTGGAAAGGGCCACCGATATTGTTATTGGTGGCGGTATGGCCTATACCTTCATGAAAGCACAGGGTGGCAAAATTGGTAATTCACTTTGCGAGGAAGACCGTTTGCAAACCGCTTTGGATCTGCTGAAAAAGGCAAACGACAAAGGCGTATGCATTCACCTGCCTTCAGACTCTATCATAGCAGATAAATTTGCTGCAGATGCACAAACCTCCACCGCCCCCAGCAACAATATCCCTGATGGCTGGCTGGGACTGGATATTGGACCTTCTGCCTGCGATCAGTTTTCCAACGTCATCAAAAAATCAAAAACCATTTTGTGGAACGGTCCCATGGGTGTTTTTGAAATGGCTAAGTTTCAGCATGGCACCAAAACTATTGCTACCGCCGTGGCAGACGCTACTCAGTCCGGTGCCTTCTCACTGGTAGGCGGAGGTGATTCTGTAGCCGCAGTAAACCAATTTGGTTTTGCAGATAAGGTAAGTTACGTTTCTACCGGTGGCGGCGCTTTACTTGAATATTTTGAAGGAAAAGTATTGCCGGGTATTGCTGCAATAAAGGAATAAATACTAATATTTACATAATAAATGCAAAAGCTGCCGGTATTACTGGCAGCTTTTTTTGTTTGAAAACCTTACAGGTCTGTTATTCCATTTTCTATTTTTTCGAAATCACTATAATCTTATCGTCAGATCCATTGCTGGTGCACACATATACTTTACCATCGGGGGAAATACAAACATCCCTCAACCTTCCGTATTCATTACCCAATATTTCATTGCTGGCAGTTACCATCGTATGTGCATCGTTCAGCTGCAATTGCAGCAGCCGGCTGTTTTTAAGGGTGGCTACCAGTAAAGAATTCTTCCATTGTGGAATCAACCCTGCATTATAAAAATCTATGCCGCTTACGGCCAGCGTAGGCGTCCAGGATTGAATGGGTTCCTTTACGTTATTGGTATTGCAGAAAGCTGTTTCACTGCTTTCATTACAGGCGCCTTTCACATCGGGCCAGCCATAATTGCGGCCTTTCTCAATGATATTAATCTCATCTTCTATATCGGGCCCATGCTCACTGCTGTACAGCATATTGTTGGCAAATACCAGTCCCTGTGGATTGCGGTGGCCCCTGCTCCATACCGGGCTGCCGGCTACCGGGTTGTCTGCCGGGATGCTACCGTCGAGGTTTAAACGTAATATTTTACCATTTACTGCAGTGGCATTCTGTGGCAATGATTGATTGGAGGCATCGCCGGTACTGATAAA
>JANPGT010000121.1:0-5799 GCA_031424135.1 Chitinophagaceae bacterium | reverse complement strand
CCTGCAGGTATCCGCTACTACCGCATTAAGCGTGTTGACAAAGACGGTCAGTTCCAGCTAAGCGAAGTAAAAAGCGTTAGGGCAGGCGGTCTCAGCACCGTGGTACTGAAAGCCAATCCAATTGTAAAAGGAAGACTGGATATGATCATAGATGTACCCCAAAGTCAAACTGCGACTATCCGAATTGTAAGTACAGCAGGTAAAGTAATTGTACAGCAGAACACCGGACTGTCGACCGGCTCAAACAATATCAGCACTGATCTTTCCCGTGCAGCAGCAGGCAATTACATACTGCAGGTGCAATTGGTCAATGAAGTGATTAATAAGAAATTTGTAAGGCTGTAAGCAACCCGCGTATAACGCAAAAAAAGACTGCTCTCTCCGGAGCAGTCTTTTTTTTGGTATTCTATTCATGCGTTACGGGCAAAATTCAAAAAGCAGTAAGTGAATATACTGAATACATGAAGCTGCCCGAAATTCAAACTATCAAGGCCGGTGTCATCCGGCAGGCGCAGGCTGACAATCCCATTTGAGACAGCCATTTGTTTTTCACATCGCCGGCATCAAATATTTTTTTATGCTATCAGCATTGTCAAAAGCCGGGTCGTTGGTTGCGTCGCACGCTTCAACAGCCGTTATTAAATGAGTGCGTTTGCCCGGTGCAATGGGCGATATCCATTTGCTCAGTATAAACCACTGCTGCTGGACCACAATTATTGCATTTGAATTCATGTAAACGCTCCACAGCATCCAAAACTACAGCTGCAGTAACAAATTGGTGTTCTTGTCCTTACCCGTTAATTTATTAATGGCTTCTGCCGGTGGTTCTACCCAGTATTTTTCGTTGATAACAAATTTAAATTGCAGCAAATCGCCCTTTTTGCCCAATACTTTTTTTGCCAGTACCAGTTTGTATAATTTGTTGTTGGCCTTTTTCATAACAAACTGTCTATTGGAAGGGTTCCAGCCATTAAAAGAACCGGCAAGGTTTACTTGTTTTATCTCTTCGCGGCGCTTCTCCAAATCTATTTCAAGCCTCCCGACATAAATAGTTGGTTGCTGCCCAAAAACAAATTCAATAGAATCTCCTTTATCAGTATAGCCAGTTATAGCAGGCTGTTTAGTGTTGTTGGTTTTATACATTTCCACTGTATAAGGCGGCCTATCATTCTGAGGAATTAGCCATTGCGCAGGTTTTATACCAGTATAATAGTGGGGTGCAGAAACTTCCTGCGCACTGAAGATCTGTATGCTGTATAGCAATAGTACCGCAGTGGTTATTTTCATGGCAGTAGTTTGGTGAGTATATAACTGAGAGAAAGGTATTGATTAAAAATAATGGTATCCCCTTTCCGCCTTCCAAAAAAGGGTATTTTAACAGTAAATTAGTGAGTTGAACAGTACTGATTATGCACAATGAGCGCATCAGCAACCGACCTATTTTTCGCAAGAAAACAAGTACTGCAATCTGACCAGCTTTGAACTGCAGATTCACTTCTACAGGACAAAACAGCCAGCAGGCATCTGTGCCGGCTGCTGGCTTTGCTGGCCATTGAGAATAAGTACCCGCTGCTGCTATTAAAACAAAAGCGCACCTCATATATTTTTTCATGAGATGCGCCTTCAATTATATTCAATACCTGCTAAAAAAGCCCGTACAACTGGGCATCTACCTTGCGGATGATTTCGCCCATATGTTCTTCATTTTCTGCAAATTTGTTTTTATCAATATCAATGATCAGCAGGGCCCCTTCTTTGTAGCCGTCAATCCATTTGTTGTAATAATCGTTCAGGCGTTTCAGATAATCCAGGCGGATATTTTCTTCGTACTCGCGGCCACGCTTCTGTATCTGTCCTACAAGGGTGGGCACAGATCCCCGCAGATAGATCAGCAGGTCGGGCGGCTGCACCATGGTCTTCAGGGTCTGAAAGAATTTATAGTAATTGTCGAAATCGCGCTTGCTCATCAAACCCATTTCGTGCAGGTTGGGCGCAAATATATTAGCGTCTTCAAAAATGGTCCTGTCCTGTATAACAGTTTCCGTTCCACGGTGTATGTCCAGCAGCTGGGTAAGGCGGCTGTTTAAGAAATATATCTGCAGGTTGAAACTCCAGCGCGGCATGTCTTCATAAAAGTCGTTCAGGTAGGGATTGTGATCCACATCTTCAAACTGCGGTATCCATTTGTAGTGCTTACTCAGCAATTCAGTTAATGTGGTCTTACCCGCGCCGATATTTCCGGCAACCGCTATATGCTTGGGTTTCTTTGTTTTTGCCATGGCCATTGGTACAATTTGCAATTGATAGTGCCGCTAAAAATATACAATTCCCCTTACTCATCAACATTAAACCGGAAAATAATCAGTAATATTTTAAGCCCATTGCCTGCCTTACTATATCCATTGTGGCAGCAGCACTTTTTCCCGCCTTGGCAGCCCCCTTTTCCATTACATCCCGCAGGTATTTTTCATCGTTACGGATAGCATCGGCTTTTTCGCGTACTGGTGCTATAAAAGCCACCATATCTTCTGCCAGCTGTTTCTTCATATCGCCATAACGGATATTGCAGTCATTGTAATCCTTCTCAAATTTTACAATAGTTTCTTCCCTGCTCACCAGGCGCATCAGCTGAAAAACATTTTCAATATAATCGGGCTTCACCGTATGGGGCGTTGTGGGGCCTGCATCTGTTTTAGCCTTCATAATTTTTTTCCTGATAACATCGTCAGCGTCGCTCAGGTAAAGGGTAGCGTGCTGGTTTTCGCTCTTGCTCATTTTACCGGTACCATCCAGCGAAGGTACTTTCACCAGGGTACTGCCGTAATTAAATGCTGCAGGTTCCGGGAAAACGTTTCCATAGCGGTAGTTAAAGCGGTTGGCAAAATTGCGGGCCATTTCAAGGTGCTGCTCCTGGTCTTTGCCTACGGGCACCAGCCTGGCCCGGTGCAGCAAAATATCTGCTGCCTGCAATACGGGGTAAGTAAGCAGGCCGGCATTTACATTGTCTGGTTGCTGCCGCACTTTGTCTTTAAAAGTGGTAGTCTTTTCCAGTTCGCCTGTATAGGCCAGCATATTCAGGTACAGGTACAGCTCCGGCGTCTCATGCACATGGCTCTGGCAGTACAGCGCCACTTTATCGGGGTCAAGGCCACAGGCAATATTTTCTGCCAGTACACGGCGCACATTGGCGGATAATTCTTTCGTATCGGGGTGGGTGGTTAATGAATGCAAATCTGCCACCATAAAAAAACAATCGTAATCATCCTGCATGCGCACATAATTACGCAGGGCACCAAAATAATTACCCAGGTGCAGAAAACCGGTGGGGCGGATACCGCTCATTACAATTTCTTTCTTGCTCATAAGGCGGCGAAGATAAGAAGAATCGTCAAGCGTGAAACGTCAGTCGTGAGCCCAAAACCGCCGCCGGTTCGCGCTTACTGCTGAACGCGGCATTGTCAGGCTTAGTCGATTTCTTTGCAGCCAGCGCCTGTGTTTTTACAAGCCGCGCGTCCGGCAGACTGCGCATGGCCAGGCCATCGGTTACCGGGGCCACTCACTACTCACGCCTGACGATTTACGTTCCCGCTGCCCGGCTATCGACTCCGGGCTAACAACCAAAGACTTTTTTCCCGCCTTTCATCACAAAACCCCGCAGCTTACGGGCAATTCTTTATTTTTGTCAGATATGGAAGTAACGCCCGGGCTCATCAATAACCTTGCAAACCTGGCCAGGCTCCGGTTCAGCGAAGAAGAAAAAGCGGCTATCCGCACTGACCTGCAGCGCATGATTGCTTTTGTGGAGAAATTGCAGGAAGTGGATACGGCCGGCACAGCACCATTGTTACATATGACCGATGTAATGGACGCCTACCGCGAAGACGAAGTAAAAGGTTCCATGCAAAAAACAACTGCCCTGGCCAATGCGCCAGACGCCAGCCAGGATTATTTTAAAGTGCCAAAAGTTATTAAAAAATAAAGCAGCTACCGCCGCAACCTTCATCATATGAGCGCCATCATACAACTTGAAAACATTCAGAAAGCGTATTTCATGGGCAAAGAGCCCATACCTGTTTTAAAAGGTATTTCATTGAATATTATGAAAAATGAATACGTGGCGCTGATGGGGCCCTCCGGTTCCGGCAAAAGTACCCTTATGAATATTCTGGGTTGCCTGGACTCCCCTACTGGTGGTCGTTATATTCTGAATAAACAGGACGTGAGCAAAATGAGTGACGATGACCTGGCCGAAGTACGTAACAAAGAAATTGGTTTTGTATTCCAGCAGTTTAACCTGCTGCCCAGGTTAACAGCCGCAGAAAACGTTGCCCTGCCCCTGGTATATGCGGGCATCCCCAAAAAACTAAGAACCGAAATGGCTATGGCAGTGCTGGAAAAAGTGAGCCTTACAGAAAGAAGTCATCATAAACCCAATGAATTAAGCGGCGGACAGTGCCAGCGTGTGGCCATTGCCCGTGCCCTGGTGAACAACCCCTCCATCATTCTGGCAGATGAACCTACCGGTAACCTTGACTCGAAAACGTCTATTGAAATCATGGACATCTTTGGGGCCATACAGGCCAGTGGCAATACCGTTGTACTGGTTACCCACGAAGAAGACATCTCTATGCACGCCCACCGTGTGGTGCGCCTGAGAGACGGGCTCATTGAGACAGACAGGCTCAATGAGAAAATTACGCCTTCTTTTGCCCATTAACCAATTCCAAAAAAGCCTGCATTCCCGCCCACTATTCTGAGGAATTGAAAAATAATGATACTACTGACACCGGGTGGTCAACCATTAGTATGCCCTGTTTGTATATATAACGGTTCTTCATAGCTTCGTTCCGCACCTAAAACTTTACGCCTTCACCTTCAACCTTATTAATTTGGCTTCAAAAATATATACCAAGACCGGCGATAATGGCAGCACCTCGCTGATTGGCGGTACCAAGGTCCCTAAATCGCATCTCCGCATAGAAGCCTACGGCACCATAGACGAACTGAATTCATATATTGGCCTGTGCAGGGATTTGCTGAGCGATGAACAAAGCCGCAAAATATTAATGGAAATACAGGACCGCCTGTTTACCATTGGCTCCTCACTGGCCTGCGACCCCATCAAGGAACCTAAGATGCGCATCCCCGATTTGAAAGATAGCGATACCATTCTGCTGGAAAAAGAGATGGACCGCATGGATGAATCCCTTGCGCCTATGAAATTTTTCATATTGCCGGGTGGACATCCTACTGTATCTCAACTGCATATTACCCGCTGTGTTTGCCGCAGGGCAGAACGCTGCTGCGTAAGGCTGGAACTGGAAAGCCTGGAAGTAGCGCCGATTATTATCCAGTACCTGAACCGTCTGAGCGATTACCTGTTTGTGCTTGGCCGTTATGCGGGCGTTTTGCTGAAAGCAGACGAGATTGCGTGGAAAGCGCGGGTGTAGCGTACAGCGTATTCAATACAATGTGCTGAGGCGGTATGATGTGTCATTTCTTTTGAGGCCGGCTTTTAATCAATAGGGATCTTTTCTTGCGACGCTCCATTAAAAAGCATATCATTGAGCGGCCGCCCAATTTCTACCCTATCCAATTGAAATGTTGTTCAACCCCGCCGGGGGGGTTGCCTTTGGTATTGCCTGTTTCCCGTGGTTTCATCCCGGGCTAATCACATTAAGTCCCTCCGGGGCTGCAAGAATTCCAGCAAATCAAAGACAATTCATACCTTACACTGCCAAAAAAATCACTCACGCCTCACGCCTCACGCCTCACGCCTCACGCCTCACGCCTCACGCC
>JANPGT010000120.1:0-5401 GCA_031424135.1 Chitinophagaceae bacterium | reverse complement strand
CAAAAGATATTCCACATCAATCTTTTGCTTTTTCAAGGATCAAAACAATGCCTCTTGCACAAGCGTATAAAAGAGGGGCATCCTATATACATCCTAACATTACCGTTAAGGAATATGCAGCCTTAGAAAATTTTAGAAATTATATGGATAGCCTTCGGAGGAATCTAAACCCTGCTTATGACAGTATCCTCTCGGTAAGACCTGGTCTGATGGACAGTGTACAGCTGCTGGAAGACATCTATAATCACCAAAAAAAATGAAGTGTATGGAAACAGTAAAGTATTCACCGACCTTTTTGCGGAAACGCAAAATGATGCTGGTATTACCGGTAATAGTATTGCCATTTATAGTCCTTGGATTTTGGGCTCTTGGTGGAGGCAGGGCATCCGCTGCTGACACCAAACAAAACAACCTTACTGCGGGACTGAACCTACAATTACCCAATGCCCACCTCAAAGACGAAAGGGGACTAAACAAGCTTTCGTATTATGAAATAGCAGCGGCAGATTCGGCTAAGCTGAAAGAACATATGCGGAGCGACCCCTATTTCAAAACAGGAAACATTACCACAAGCGAAAATGAACCGGAGGCCGAATATGATTCAACACCCATTGTGCTCAGTAGTTCCCATTCCCCTATCAAAAATCCCGGACTGAACAATTCGCCGTTTAACAGAAAAGGGAATGCCGATCCCAATGAAGAAAAGGTAATGCAAAAACTGCAGCAATTAAATGCTGCCCTGGATATTACTGCTGCCGGGGCTTCGCCAAATAATCTTAACAATGAAAATAGTATTGCTTACAGGCAGCCTGCCGTAATCAAAGCCGAAACGGATCGACTCGATGCTATGATGCAGGCCATGCAGCAAAAGGACAATACGGAGGACCCTGAAATGAAACAAATCAATGGTATGCTGGACAAAATCATGGATATCCAGCACCCGGAACGATTGACTAGCCGTATACAGCAAAACTCAATTGTGCATAAGCAGCAGGTATTCCCGGTTAGCCGCATTGAATCCGGCGCTCCGGTCTCCCTATTAGAAAATCCTCAACCACCAATTACAGATACCAGCAAGCAAGCCAAAAACAGTGTGTTTCAAAATGGGTTTTATGGAATCGGTGACAATTTTACCGATTCACAAAATATTGAAAGCGCCGTACCAGCTGTAATACATGAGACACAATCCATTGTATCCGGTTCAACTGTAAAACTCAGGTTATTGGATGATGCATACATTAATGGAATACTTGTCCAAAAGAACAATTTTGTATTTGGAACAGCTGTCTTAAACGGCGAACGGTTGCTCATCGAAATAAAAAGTATCAGATCTGGAAATACGCTGCTCTCAGTGGCTCTTTCCGCCTACGATTTGGATGGGATGGATGGCATCTATGTTCCCGGTGCCATAGAAAGAAATTCAGCAAAAGAGTCATCTGACAAAGCTATTCAAAGCATTGCGTTAAACAGCCTGGATCCTACTATTGGCGCCCAGGCAGCCGGCGCAGGAATTGAGGCTGCAAAAACACTTCTGAGTAAAAAGGTAAAATTAGTAAGAGTTACCCTCAAAGCCGGCTACCAGGTGTTACTGAAAAACAACAACAGCAAATGATTATTCTCACTTTTAAAATAAAGCATATGAACCGATTCCGGGTAATATCAATTTTCATCATCGTCCTCTTCTTCCTGCATTGTGTCAGTCCTGCACAGATGGTAAAAGAATCACCCAGGGTAGACATAATACCTTCTATACCGTTAATGATCTGTTTTACCAAGACGACCAACCTGGTTTTTCCCTTTTCCATTAAAAGTGTTGACCGGGGCAGTAGGGATATCCTGGTTCAACAGGTAAGAAACATCGAAAATGTGTTGCAATTGAAAGCTGCCAGTAGAGGTTTTACAGAAACCAATCTCAGCATAATTACCGGTGATGGAAAACTATACTCTTTTCTCGTCACCTATTCGGAAAACCCGGCTGCGTTCAATTTCCGATTCTTAACCGACAGTAGCACTACCAAAGAGTTTACGACACAATTTTCGGGGATGGAGAATGAGTCTATAATGGAGACAGATGCTGGGTGTATACTGGGAAAACCGAGAACTATCTACGGTGTGAAGGATAAGCAATATGGCATAAGGATGCGATTGGCCGGGATATTCATTAGAGAGCAAGTGTTATACTTTAAGCTGGAATTACATAATAGCTCCAGTATCGACTATGACATCAATATCCTCCGCTTCTTTATAAGAGACAAAAGACTGACCAGGCGCACCGCCTCCCAGGAAATTACATGTAAGACGATAAAGGAATTCGGCGATACCAGGATACTAAAAGCTGATTCCACTCAAACCCTGGTTTTCGCCCTTCCAAAGTTTACAATACCGGAAAAGAAATGGTTGCACCTTGAATTACTGGAAAAAAACGGAGGAAGAAACCTGCACCTGAAAATAGGTAACAGGACAATCATCAGGGCCATCCCTGTGGATGAACCCTCTCCTGCCGTATTGTATGAATAACGAACATGCCATATCGGACGAAGTGCTGGACCTGGTAAAAATAGCGATTCCGAAAAATGAAAACTGGATGGCCTATAATAACAGCCTGTATTTCCTTGAAAAAGAGGATATCGCATTTTTTAAAACAAGACAGGAAGCAAATGAATTTGCCTATAATAATTCCAGTGATTATGACAGGTTTCATGTCATTCGCCTGGATTACCCGGAAGAAATATTCAGACGAATCACATATAACGACTCCCCTGAAATCAAACAGACACCCGATTTATCACAAATAAAAAATACAACTATGAACGAGGAAAATGTGAAGTATCTAAAGGACAATCTCAAATACATGGGATTCGGAGATAAGCTAAATGAAGCAATGGAGAAAAACATGCGTGAACAAAAACCAGCGTTTACGTTAAAGATGCAAACCGAAATCAATAAACAACCAGTAGAAGCGGAACTGCATTTTAAAAAATCGGAAAGCACAGAAATGTATTTCTTCAACCGGTATGACGTGAAACTCAAAAATACTGAAGACAAATCAAAAGATTTACAGCAGACTTTCTATATCAATAAAGGCCAGGGAGTAACACTGAAAGAATCGTACAATCTGCTGAACGGAAGAGCCGTACACAAAACCCTTACGGATAAGGAAGGGGAAAAATACAAGGCGTGGATACAGCTGGATCTGAACGTAAAGGATGACAAAGGAAATTATAAACGCCAGCAATATCATGAAAATTACGGCTATAATCTTGACGAGGTCCTGGCGAAATACCCGGTCAAAGAATTACTTGATTCCAAACAAAAGGACGAATTGATCAACTCACTGCAAAAAGGCAATGTTCAGATGGTAGCATTTGTAAAGGAAGGCAAATCTGAGAAAATGTACATCGAAGCCGATCCCCGTTACAAGGACATCAACCTTTATAATCCCCAGATGAAACTGCAGACCAGGGAAGAAAAAGAAAAATACCTGTCTGTCCCGGTTCCTGGAGTGAACAAAGCAGTCAAAGAAGAACAGGGCCCAGATAAAAAAAAAGAACTGACCCAGGATACTAAACGAGAAAAGCAGGTTGCTGGCAATGACAAGACTGTAAAGCAAAATGACAAATCCCTGCTCCCTAAAAAAAGGGAAAGCAATAAAAAGGGAATGGGCATTGCTTAAACCGTTTGCTGTGGCTTCTCTAAAATAATCGTATTATGAACATTGACAATATCGCTGCTTTGGCAGCACAATTGCAGTCCCTGGGTTTTCAAAATTTCAGTACAGCACTGTTGAAAAGAATTTGTTTCAGACCAGAAAGC
Source organism: Chitinophagaceae bacterium (assembly GCA_031424135.1). Lineage (GTDB taxonomy): Bacteria > Bacteroidota > Bacteroidia > Chitinophagales > Chitinophagaceae > JACMLD01. Next base: position 1,588 of record JANPGT010000120.1, on the reverse strand, counting down.
TTTATGCTTACCCAAAAGTTGTTGAAGAGCGGTGACCAATTCAGCTTTCATTTATTTTTTGAGGGTGATGTACGTAAAGCCATCTACGTCTTCAAATATTATGATGCTACCCTGCAAAAAGAAACTGTACTGACGGATACTTCACTGGATGGTATCAACCTGGTCGAATTGGAATCAGATATGGCTGAAATCGACTGGAAAATAGCTTTTGAACAGGATACAAAGAAACAATGGAGTGTGGCTGATAGAGCAAGCTGGGAAAAGGAACTAAAAGTTGCATCCGTGGTGGATACATTACAGCAATTGGAAACCACCGAGGCGGGTAAACAAATTGCCAGCACACTTAAATTGAAATACTGGACTGGTATGCCCTACGAGGAAATCGCCGGCACAATCAATCCCATAAAAAATAAAACCGATGTTAGCCAGCGCTTTTATTTGTCAGAAGGGAATGACGGTATATCTATGGAGGAGGCCATTCGCTTTTTACAAAACCGGTGGTTAGAAAAACAAATGCATTTAAAACGGAAACAGACAGATGATTCGCTTCCAGCTGATACTGACAATGAAGGAAATTCGTCTTCTCCGGCAGGACTGCTACAGAAAAACAAACTGAAAGTCAGCAGGGCAGGCAGGAAGTACAACAAAGTTCGCAGCTAAACCAGCATCCATGGATTTATTCCCGGCCCTGACAGGATTTTATGATGCCATTGAAGTGGATCCAAGGATTGGCACCACGCACATAAGTCTTTATATGGCGCTACTGCAGCAATGGAATATCAATGGCGGAAATAACCCTATAAAAATTGACAGGAATAGTATTATGCAGTCAGCAAAAATAAATGCCCGGCACACTTATAATAAGTGCATGAACGAGTTGCAGGAGTTTGGTTATATCACGTACCAGCCGGCGACCAGCCAATACAGTACCAGCAGGGTGTTTTTAAAAGGCGTTGGCAAATGATTGTTTAAGATTCGTTGAATGTAAAAAAATGGAAAATGGAGACGCTATTTATTCCGAACGAAAATGATTTTCGTAAATGGGTTAAAGAGGCAGTGAAAGAATGCCTTGAAGAATATTATAAAAATACCAGCGTAATTTCTGATGACCAGGAATTGTTATTGTCCCGAATCGAAGTTGCAAACATCCTGAAGGTTTCCCTGGTAACGCTTACCGACTGGATGAAACGGGGGCTGCCATTTCATAAGCAGAGAAGAAGAGTTTACTTTATCCGTTCAGAGGTAATGGAGCATATAAAAGGACAGCGCTTAGGACCGTATAAACCAAGTAACAGATTTTCCTCCGCCAATACTGCATAAACTAGAAAAACAGCGCCGCCAGAACCTAAACTGGCGCTTTTTTTTTGTGCGTATGCACCTGAAAAATAATATATTTTTTAGTTGTACTTTTAGGGAGATAAGCTCTTTCACATTTCGTCAGGTTTGCCGAAAGTTAGCTAGTTAAAAAGTTGGAGAAGATTCTTTGTTTGCAAATTGTTTGCAAATCGGGGTAAAATGAAGAAGGCCCCGTTGCAGGAGCCTTCATAACTGGTTCAACTCCGTTCCTGGGTACTGTTGTTCAATCAGT
>JANPGT010000119.1:0-8989 GCA_031424135.1 Chitinophagaceae bacterium | reverse complement strand
CAGCACCTGTATCTTATCTGTGTTGATAAGGTCTACACCACATACGCGCAGGAAAGACCACACTTTTTCATTCTCAGGTGAGGCCCACAAGCGCACTTTTTTTCCTTCCGCATGTGCTTTTAACACCAGGTCATTCAGCCGGAATTTTTGTTCCTCAGGCACCTGGCCCTTTCCCTTCCAGCTAATCAGTCTTGAATATTTACAGCTGGCCATGGTGTACATGTCCTGGTTATTTTTAATGTTGCCTGATTTACGGAGGTCTTCATCTGCAAATACAAAACGGGTAGTTTCGTTTTCCAGCACATTGATGGGGCGGTGGCCGGAGAGTACGATGGTAAGATTGCGTATGATCACTTTGCCATTGTCGTAGCTGGAAAGAATGGATTTGAAGGGCAACAATTGTTTTTTCAGTGCCTTGTATGTACGTTCTGCGTTGGATTTAATATCTACAAGTAATACAATGGTGTCGAGCGCTGTCGGGGCAAGGCTGTCCGTTGGATTATTAAGACGTTTGAATAATGGCAGCAGGTACAGTGTTTCAACATTGTTGTGTTTTTTTAGTATCGGGATGCGGTGCGTCACCAGCAGGCGCCCACGCCACAAATAAATATCCGCTTCAAGATGGGTGAACCCGCTGCCAAGCGCATCAAAAAGCGGCCGTTTATGCCGGTAGTCATTATGCGCAAATGCATTGGGCAGTGGTATTATCTGGGCAACGGCGCTGTGGCACAACAACATCATACAGCAATACCATCCAATGATTACAATCGCCTGGTCTCTGGAAATTTTCATAGGTAAAAACAGTTGACAATGTTCAGCCTGATATATCTTATCCCGCATTCCCTAACGCTTCACGCAAGGTTTTATTACCGGTGTCAGTAACATTTCGTCAGCAACAGGCGGCTATGAGCAATAACCTGTATGCTGATGTGGCTGGCGCCCGGTTCCTGTCAATTTTTCATCCATACCACGGGAATGCCGCTTGCTGGAATAGGGTAAACATCGCTTTTCTTTTTTTGCTGTGCAAGTAAGCAGGGTGGCTTAACCGAAAGTTAACCTAAGTGAGATCGTCTCACTATTGAAAGCTGCGGGGAGGATGCCAGCCTGCTGCCGCCAATTGTTCCGCCGCTGCATTCAAATTAAGCGGCTGTTCCGCCAGCAGCTGATGATCTGTCCGCAGGTGGGGCAGCAATGGACTGGTATATATTTCTTCTCATTTTTATATTGTGCAGTCACCCACAATCATTTGGTGGCGAAAAAAATATTTTTTTGAAACCGCAACCTGGTTTTCTGCACCCCGGCTTTCATCTTTATTCTGGAATTTTCAGTAATTTCAGCAACCACCTAAACAACACTGTCTGTTATGAAAATTCTTCTGTCCGGCTCCCTGTTAGCTGTTTTAACACTGAGTTTTTTACACAAGGAAAATATTCGCTACAATGCTGCTGCAAAGCAGACCTTCATCAATTATAAGCAAAAAATGGCGGTACGCTGCAGTCCCAACCTGGATGAACTGGTATTTGATGACAGCACACAGCAGGTTCCCCTGCTGTCTGGCTGGGGCAATTATACAATGCCGGTAACGGTGGCCAATGACAGTGCGGCCATTTATTTCCAGCAGGGTATTAATATGTATTACGGCTTTCACGTAATTGAGGCCATGGCTTCATTTGAAAAAGCAGTGCAGTTCGACAGCAGTTTTGCCATGGGCTACTGGGGAAAGGCGCTTTCTTATGGTCCCAATATCAATGATTTTGGGTACAGCGCTTCCCCGGAAGCATTAAAGGCCATGCAAACGGCAAAAGCACTGTATACCCGCAATACAGCGGTAGAGAAGGCTTTGATAGATGCAATGCAGGTACGCTACTCACCTGACAGTACACAATCACGCACCGCATTGAACCAGTTGTATGCTGATGCTATGAAGACGGTCCACCACAAATTTCCGCACAGCGCCGATGCCGCTACACTGTATGTGGATGCGTTGATGGTGCAGCATCCCTGGGATCTGTACACAAAGGATTATAAGGCCAAATCCTGGACACCCGAAATTGTAAGTACGCTGGAAAGCATCCTGAAGGAATTTCCGCAGCACCCCGGCGCATCCCATTATTATATACATGCGGTGGAAGCATCATCCCGGCCGCAGCGGGCATTAACCGCCGCCAAAAAATTACCTGCCATGATGCCCGGTGTAGCACATATGGTGCACATGCCTTCGCATATTTATATCCGTTCCGGTTATTATGGTATTGGCACTGCCGTTAATGAGCAGGCGGTGAAAGGCTATTATGATTATTTGCGCAGGTATCCTGCTGTGGTAAACAATGCTTCGCTCTACCTTATTCATAACCTGCACATGCAGGCCACCTGCGCCAATATGAATGGCGATTATGCATTGTCGATGCAGTCATCCATTGATTGTAAAAACAGTTTCGACAGCAGCTGGCAGGATATACCTGATTACCTGGGCATATTTATACAATACGTGTATATAACGCCCCTGCTGACGCAGATCCGTTTTGGTAAATGGGATGACCTGCTGGCCGCCCCTGCCGTGCCTGCAGTGCATGTATATGGCAACTACCTGTGGCACTATGGGCGCGGACTGGCGTATGCAAGAAAACATGATCAGCAGCATGCCGCAGCAGAGCTGGATTCATTGCAAAAGGGTATCAATGCGGCCCAGCTGAAAGCACCGGCACCTTCTTATGCCAACCCCGGTATTGCCGGCGCAGAAGTGGCCATGCAAATACTGCTGGGCGTAATAGCAGAAGAGAAAAATGATTATACTACCGGCATAAAAGCATTTGAAAAAGCAGTGCTGCTGGAAGACTCCATGATCTACAATGAACCCAAAGATTGGGTACACCCTACCCGGCAATACCTGGGCAATATTCTGCTAAAAGCAAAAAAATATGCAGCAGCCGCCAGCGCTTTTCAGCTGGACCTTGCCGTCAATCCCAGCAATGGCTGGTCGCTCACAGGCCTGGCCCAGGCACGCTCCGGCATGAAGCAACCGGCTGCTGCTAAGGATGCTGCCACCAAAGCCAAAAAGGCCTTTGCAAAAACGGATGTAACTATTCATGAGGCGGTGTTTTAGTAATTGGGTCGTCCTCTTCCCGAAGCGCTGGTAAATATCTGTACATTGTTATCTGCCCGCCTCCATCCCATTGCGCTTAGTTGTTCCGGTTGCAATTGCATTGGAAAAAATTTGCCATAAACAGCGCCTAAAATATAAAACAGGAATGATGAGAAGATTTGTATCCATTGCTTTGTCAGCAGCAGCACTATTGATTGCAGGAATGGCCAATGCACAACAGCGACCCAATATTTTATTTGTGCTTACCGATGATATGGGTTATTCAGACCTGGGCGTCTTTGGTAACCCGGTTATTAAAACACCTTTCCTGGATGGGGTAGCACAGGCTGGTATCAAGGGCAGTAATTATGTAGTATCAAGTCCTTCATGTACGCCGTCACGTGCCTCTTTACTCACCGGCAGGTATGCCACCAGGGCCAACCTTCCTATTGTACTGTCGCCCGGTTCTCCGCTGGGCTTGCCAGATGCAGAAGTAACCATTGCAGAAATGCTGAAAAAAGTGGGTTACCGTACAGCAATGATCGGCAAATGGCACCTGGGCGATAAACATGATTACAATTATCCCACGGGACAGGGTTTTGATTCTTACTACGGACTTTTGTACAGCCACGATTACCGTTTTCCTTACGTTACAACAGATACCACCATAAAGATCTACCGTAACCGCACACCTGAAGTGTATCAACCGGAAGATTCATCACTTACAAATTTGTACACCAGGGAAGCTATTTCCATTATTAATAAACAGCCAAAAGATCAGCCCTTTTTTCTCTACCTGTCGTACAATATGCCGCACCTGCCGGTGGCGTTTGCAGCAGCGGCCTCGTATTTGAAGGGCAACCAGGAAGGAGGTGCGTTGGGCGCTGTGGTGGAAGAGCTGGATTCGAGCCTGTCATTGCTGTGGAAAACGCTGGGCAAAAAAAAACTGCTGGACAATACCATTTTTATTTTCAGCAGCGACAATGGTCCCTGGATCGATTTTCCATCAAGAATGGCGGGCGACAGTGCTACCAAACCCTGGCATGCCGGAACAGCCGGTATATTCAGGGGGTCCAAAGGGCAATCGTATGAAGGCGGTATCAGGGTGCCGTTTATTTTTTACTGGAAAAACCATGTGCCTGCCGGACTTACCATTACAAACCCCATCAGTAACCTGGATATATTGCCCACGCTTGCCGGCTTTGCCCGCGCACCAATACCAGCAGGCCGTACGCTGGACGGACAGGATATCGGTAGTTTGCTCACGGGAAAGGCTGACCGTAGAAATTATCAGCACCGGCCAATTTATATAATGAACAGCGGCAGGGCAGAAGCTGTAAGAGACGGCAACTGGAAATACCGTGAAGTACCCGCAGGTACCAATGCCATCTCTGCAAAGCCGGAGGCAGCGACACGTGAATTGTTCAATCTTGGCTTTGATCCTTCTGAACGCACCAATGTAATTAATGAATATCCTGAGAAAGCAAAGCAATTAAAAATTCTGCTGGATGCGTGGACCGGGTTAAAAGAAAATTAAAATTGTTTGTGGTCGCTGATATCGAGAGTGAAACAAAGTGTCCATGGTCTTGAAACACCAGTCATACAGATAGCATAAATTAGCCGGGGGCCTGCTGAAACCAGCATGTGCCAATGGGATAAAACATGACAGAGCAGGATGCTTTTGGAAAATGATTGCCTAATTTGAAGAAAAGCTGGGGAAAGTTTCTGCCATGTTTTTAAACGACGGGTTACCGGTAGCAGCCGGTAATGTTTTTTTGTTTATATTAGGTTTGTTTACGCGGGGAGACAATGAAGAAACGATTGCTGCATATAAAGACATATAAGAAAACGCTGTTGGTAATAACAATGGTGGTGCTTATTTGTATGGTGCTGCCACTGTTTATCTTCGATGCCCGGTCCGCCCCCCTTAATAAGCCAGCTGCGGGTAATACCAGTTTTTGGTTATGGGGCTTCCTGGGCCGTTTACATCCACTGCTGGTGCATTTTCCGGTCAGCCTGCTGGTACTGGCCGCAGGCACAGAACTCTTTACTGTAAAAAAATTTAATTCGGCGCTGAGACCTGCAATTGGCCTTCTTTTATATACCGGGGCTGCTGGTGCCGTGCTGTCGGCCATCTGTGGTTTGCTGCTGAATGCAACAGAAACCTATGGTTCAGACAGTTTGCAATGGCATCAATGGACGGGTATAGCGGTAGCCTTAATAGCGCCCCTGACGGCCTTTGTACACTACCGCATTGTCCGTAATAATAAAGCCGGGCAGATTGCTTTTTTCAGGAGCCTGTTGTTTACCACCACCATTGTTGTTTCCATAGCCGGCCATTTGGGTGCTGATATTACCCACGGCAGCCAGTACCTTAGTGCAGTGATGCCCTGGTCTGACGAATACCAGCGCAATGCAAAAACCCAAACTACCCTGATAGCATTGCGTGAGCAGGGTCCTGTGGATTTTACACCCGACCAGCAGCTGGAAATCTATACCCAGGTAAAAACCATATTTGCGCATAACTGTTACAGTTGCCATGGTGCGGAAAAAATAAAGGGCGATTTGCGGCTGGACGTAAAAAAGTTTGCTTTCCGGGGTGGCAAATCAGGAAAGGACATTATTGCCGGCGATCCCAACAACTCTGAAATTATCAGGCGCCTGAACCTGCCTGCCGATCATAAGGAGGCCATGCCTTCCAAAGGAAAAAGACTTACTGCAGATGAGATAGCACTGGTAAGTGCGTGGATTGAAAAAGGGGCCGTATGGCCCGATGTGGCCGATAAAAAGATGGTGTTCCCGGTGGCGGCAATGGCGCCCCGTATGCCCGGTCTTCCGGTCATTACTAAAGGGCTGAGTAATCCTGTTGATCTATGGGTAAACCAATATTTCGAACAAAAGAAAATAGTATGGCCGCAACCGGTAGACGACCGGATTTACCTGCGCCGCATTTCGCTTGATATTACCGGCCTGCTGCCCAGCCCGGAGCAACTGGAGCAATTTTCACGCGATACAAGGCCTGATAAACGCAGTATATATGTGCGGGAATTGCTGAACAAAACCGACGATTATGCCATACACTGGCTGAGTTTCTGGAATGATCTGCTGCGCAATGATTATACCGGAACGGGGTATATCACCGGGGGAAGGTTTAATATTACAGACTGGCTGTACAAAGCACTGCAGTCGAATAAGCCTTACGACCAGTTTGTAAAAGAGCTGCTGAGCCCCAATGATTCATCCAAAGGATTTATAAAAGGTATCAGGTGGAGGGGCGTTATCAACTCCAGCCAGAGCACTGAAATGCAGGCAGCACAAAATGTGGCCCAGGTTTTCCTGGGGTTGAATTTAAAATGTGCTTCCTGTCACAACAGCTTTATCAGCGACTGGAAACTGGAAGAGGCGTATGCATTTGCCAATATTTTTTCTGACACAACGCTTATCATTAACCGCTGCGATATTCCTACCGGTAAAAAAGCCGGCACCCGCATGTTGTGGAAGGAGCTGGGAAATATTGACAGCAGTGCCAAAACCCCGGTTAAACTGCAGCAGCTGGCCAACAACCTGGTGCAACCGGCGGATGGAAGATTGTACCGCACCCTGGTAAACCGTATATGGGCGCAGTTGATGGGGCGAGGTATAGTGGCACCTGTAGATATGATGGACAATGAACCCTGGAGCCAGGATTTACTGGATTGGCTGGCGTCCAATTTTGTAAATAATCAATACGATATAAAGGAGCTGATATACCTGATCACCACTTCCAATACCTATATGCTGCCTTCGGTACCCGTACCGCAGGAAAGCGCCATTGTTTCGAAGGATTTTGTGTTCAAAGGCATGCTGCGCCGCCGGCTGGACGCCGAACAGTTTTCAGACATTGTAGGCGGGTTAATAGCGCCCCTTTTTCCTGATTCTGTGATGGTCTACAACCCGTATAAAGCAAAAAATAGCCGGAAACCTGCTGTGTTTTTTGCCAGGGCTTCCCTGGTGCCCAATAACAGTTTTCTTACTGCACTGGGCCGGCCCAACAGGGAAACTGTTAGTACCAGCCGCGAATCCAGGGCCAATTTACTGCAGGCGCTGGCATTAACCAATGGCAACAGGTTTGTAAAAGTGCTGCAGGCGGGATCAGATTGCTGGAAGGAGAAATATAAGGACAACGCGCTGATGGTACAGCAGATTTACCTGCAGGCGCTGAACAGGGCACCCACTGAAAAAGAATTTAAAACCGCCAAAAAAGCCCTGGATGAATCTACAGGAACAGAGGGCATTGAAGATGTATTGTGGTCCATCGTTTTGTTGCCGGAATTCCAGATTGTGTATTAAGATGGTTGAGACAGCAAATGCACAACCGGTAATTTTAAAATGATAAAAATGTTGACACGTAGAAATAATCAGGCCGCACGCTTACGTTTGTTTAAAAATGACAGCATATGAAAAGTAACTGGAACAGGCGGGATTTTTTGAAGAATACCGGTGGGGCCAGCCTGGCTGCACTGGCTGCCGGTGCACCATTAACCAGTCTGCTGCAGTCGTGCAATCAAAAAGCCACTGTAAATACAAGTGCCGACAGCGTGATACTGTTGTGGATGGCGGGTGGTATGGCGCATACAGACACTTTTGATCCTAAAAAATTTACACCCTTTAAAAAGGGCATGAACGCCAACAGTGTGCTGAGTACATTTAAGTCCGTACCTACTTCACTTGACAATGTATTTTTTTCTGAAGGGTTGGAGTCAATTGGAAAAGTGATGAACCTGGGAACGGTCATACGCTCCTATGTAGCGGCCGACCTGGGGCATATACTGCATTCGCGCCATCAGTATCATTGGCATACCTGCTACGAACCACCGCAGTCAGTAGCGGCACCGCATATTGGCTCCTGGATTGCAAAGGAGCTGGGATCCAAAAATCCCGTGATTCCTGCGTTTATAGATATTGGCCAGAGTTTCGATATAGGGGAAGGCGAGGAACTCAAAGCATTTCATACAGCAGGCTTTCTGGGCAATGAGTACGGACCGTTTTCAATACCCGATCCCTCGGCAGGGCTGGAATCGGTAAGGCCGCCGGTGGGCATGTCGTCCAGGCGGTTCGAAAGAAGAAATCAGCTGTACAACGAACTAATCAATAATGGTCCAATGGGTGAACTGGGCAGTGATTACCAGAAGGAATCACTGAAAAAATCCATGGAACAGGCTTATATACTGTTGAACTCACCCGAAGCCCGCGCCTTTAATTTAGCGGAGGAGCCCAAAGAAATTTATGACGTCTATAATACCGGCAAATTTGGTTTGGGATGTTTAATGGCCCGCCGCCTGACCGAGCAGGGAGCAAGGTTTATCAGCGTTACTACCGGTTACGAACCTTTCAAGGGATGGGATACCCACGATAATGGCTACACGCGTTTAATCGACATGAAAAAGCAGATAGACGGACCCGTAGCGCAACTGATAAAAGATTTGGAAAAAACAGGGCGGCTGGATCGTACCCTGGTGATACTGGCCAGTGAGTTCAGCCGCGACATGATGGTGGAAGGCCGCCCGGAGGCCAAAGTTCAGGAGCAGGTTAACCAGCCAAATGTAATACAGGATATTAAAAACTACGGCATGCACCGTCATTTCACTGACGGGTGTTCTATCCTGATGTTTGGCGGTGGTATTAAAAAAGGATCAGTGTATGGTAAAACCGCTGATGAACGGCCCTGCAAGACGGTTGAAAAACCGATACGCATCGACCAGGTACACCAGAGCATTTACCATGCGCTGGGCATTGCAGAGGATACACACTATGTAGTGGAGAAGCGCCCGTTTTATACCACGCCCGACGGCCTGGGTAAACCGGAACTGGATTTATTTGCTGTGGCTGAAAAAGAAAAAACCTGATGAACAGGAAAGGTTTCCTTTA
>JANPGT010000118.1:0-3798 GCA_031424135.1 Chitinophagaceae bacterium | reverse complement strand
CGAGAGGGAATAAATAGGCAATATGCAAAGCACTAACGCCTTTCCACATCACCTACCCCTCTCACCCAACCATGTATTTTCACGTAACCCAGCAGCCCCCACCCCAATTTTAATCTCCCTCTTCTTCAACAATCCTACGATTACAGCGTTTACTGTAGCTGTTCAGCCCATTAATCAAATATACCCCATGACCATCAGGCAAGAATTTTTACGTTTTGTTTACCCGGCCTATGTGCGCCTGTCCAGGATATCTCCCAATAAATCGATGGTGCTGCTGAATGATAAAGCGGTTCCGCAGGTATCGTTTTATGCACTGCAGGCAGCACTGCGCGATGGCAGTATGCTGGACTTTGGCACCCTCCGGGGCAAAAAAGTACTGCTGGTAAACACCGCTTCCGGCTGCGGGTTCACCCAACAGTTTGACCAGCTGCAGCAACTGTACAAAGAATACAATGGCGAACTGGTAGTCATCTCTTTTCCTACCAACGATTTTGGCGAAGAAAAAAACAGTGATGAAGCCATTGCTATCTTCTGCCAGGAGAATTTCAGGGTCAGTTTTCCCATTGTTAAAAAATGTGTGGTGAAGCCCGGTAGAGAACAGGACCTGGTGTATACCTGGCTGACAGACCCTGACCAGAATGGCTGGAATAGCCGCCCACCCCGCTGGAATTTCTGTAAATACCTGGTCAATGAACATGGTATGCTGGCCGGCTATTTTGGCACCGCCATAGAACCCAATGGCGATGAAATAGCATTGGCGCTTCAATCAAAAAAATAAAGACGCCCGCAAGCTGTTAATGAAAGTGGCTGGTGTCTCCACCAACCGCAATAGGGCAAAAATTGCAACTTACCCAACGGCTCAAATTGTAAGAGAAGAAAAGCTGTTTTACCCAGAATACTTAAAACTTCCCGCAACATCATCGTTCTACATTTGCCTTTGGTACTTTTTTTATGGAAAAAAAGTACCGCAAAAAAGCCAGTCGAAATCGAAAACAGCCCGATTTCGACATGGTCCCCTGATTAAGCTTCTGTACTACTGTGACTTCAGCTGCACCAATGCACATTTTTTGAGGCTGTATCAAATAGCTTTCTCCGGTATTGCTTGACTATCTTTGCCGGGCTCATGAAAGGGTGAACCGCCCCCGGCAACAAATGCTGGGCAGGCCGAAAGCCAAAGATCGACCCACCCTATCACCCATCAGCAACGTTTTCTATCATGCTGCACAAACTAAAAAACTTCTTTATTGTAATTGGAATGCTCGTCCTGGTATTTGCAGGCTGGGTAATGATTGTAAACAGAAACTCCGTAAACATGAATACCAGGCAAAAAATACTAAAGGCCTTTTACCCCGCATTGATGTGGATTACCCAACGCAGTGGCAAAAACAACAAGGTTATGAGCAATACTATAGCAGCACCCGTTCCCTTTTATTCTTTACAAACCACCATGAATGATGGCAGTCCGCTGGACCTCTCTACCCTGAAAGGTAAAAAAGTGCTGCTGGTCAATACGGCTTCCGCCTGTGGCTATACCGCGCAGTACGATCAGCTGCAGCAACTCTATAACCAATACAATGGCAAGCTGGTGATCATTGCCTTCCCGGCCAATGATTTTAAAGAACAGGAACAGGGCAGCGACAGCGAGATTGCCGCCTTCTGCAAAAAAAACTACGGCGTTACGTTTCCCCTGGCACAAAAAAGCACGGTAATAAAAACCGCCAACCAGAACCCGGTGTTTCAATGGCTCACCGACTCCTCCAAAAACGGCTGGAACAGCCAGGCGCCCGAATGGAATTTCTCCAAATACCTGGTCAATGAAAACGGCGTGCTCACTAATTATTTTGGACCCTCGGTAGAGCCCACCAGTAAGGAGATAGTTGAAGCAATACAGTAATTACTGGTCGCTGACGGGGGTAGTTGTTGGTGATAACACCAACAACGGCGAAAGATCAATACTGTGCGCTTCCCCGCCGATGTCTCCGCCACGTAATTATACATTTATATAAAAACCCTTTGTGCGGCACCCGGCGGCTCTTTTTCCGAATTAATGATTTGGATACTGATGACGGCGAGTCGTGCTGCGTGTTTCTGTTCACCTGATCTTCAGCTTCCGCCATCCCCCCGCGTTGTCCGGTCGACAACTACCGTTGTATGCTGCTTATAGCAAAGTTTCCGGAGGCCGGGATATTATAAGCCTATCGTCATCGGATTGTTTCCGATGAAGACCCCAAGTTGCGGAAAGTAATTTTATTATAAGCAAATGCTGTTTCCTTATAAGCCTATCTTCACCGGATTGTTTCCGATGAAGGCCCCAAGTTGCGGAAACTAATTTTATTATAAGCGAATGCTGTTTCCTTATAAGCCTATGACCTTCGGAAAATTTGCGAAACGCTTTTGCTTATAAGCCTATGACCTCCAGAAAACTTGCGAAACAGTTTTGCTTATAAGCCTATCACCTCCGGAAAACTTGCGAAACACTTTTGCTTATAAGCCCATTACCTGCGGATAACTTGCGGAACAGCTTGGTTTACAAGACCTCTGGCCCCGGATATAAGCAAAAAACACTTTGGATCTTGCACCTGCGTCAGCTGCTACAACAGGAATGACAACCCCGATAAAGAAAAAATGATGCTGCAGTTTGGTAAGCCTGCGGGCCGGTACATGATTACGGCGGGTAGTGCCTGCTGTTTTCGTTCACCGAATGTTCAACCCCTTGTAACATACATTTTTTGCGGCGGCTCAAAAGGGTTACCCGGCCGAGAAACTTCAGCCCTGCGCTTAATCTGCAAAATGCTAATTCCAAATTCCCCATCCCCAATTCCCTTCGTCCCTGGTCGGTGTCCCACCGACCGGAATCCCTCGAATTGCTGGTAGGTGAGCACGACCATGGGATCGCTATAAATGATAAGCTGAGCCGCCCCCAGCAACTTCCCTTTTTTGCAGCTGCGCAAAAGGGCGACCCAGCTGAGATGTTTCCGCCCTTCGCTTTAGCCGCAAAAGACCAATTCCCAATACCTAATTCCCAATTCCTTCCCGAGTTTTCGGGACCAATTCCCAACTTATTGTATCTTCCTTCAAATAACCCGTTCCATGTTTACCAAAGCAGACATCGAAAAATACTTTTTGGCAGAAAAACAGGAGAGCCTGGTGTTGATTGTTGTAGGCAGCATTGCCATCCTGCTGGCCATTGCCTTTTTCTTTTTCCTGAAAACCGGTTTGTACAAAGGCGCTGCGGTGCCGCTGCTGATAATTGGGCTTATACAGCTGGCCATTGGCATTAGAGTGTATACCAACAGCGACAAAAACCGCATCCAGAATGTATACGCTTACGATATGAACCCCGACCAGCTGAAAAACGGGGAACTGCCCCGTATGAAGCAGGTAAAACAGCTGTTTGTGCTGTTTAACTGGCTGGACATGATTTCTATACTGGTAGGCATGGGCCTTATTTTCTACTTTAAAAACAACCCGGCACAAACATTCTGGTACGGCGTAGGCATCAGCCTTACCATACAGGCGATATTAATGCTGGGCGCCGATCATTTTGCGGAGCAAAGAGCCAGGGCGTACGCAAAAGGAATGGAAGGTTTTTTGCAGAAGCAGCGGGTGTAGTAGCTGTTAGCTGTTAGTTATTCAACGATCTTAAAAAATCAGTTTTAATAGCTATTAGCTTTTAGTAGTTCGGCGATCTTAGCGAATTCGGGTTTAATCCAGGGAACATACTATCTAACCATCCGGATTAAAGAAATCAGCTATCAAAAAATCAGACATCAGACATTTATATCGGGCATTTCTCGT
>JANPGT010000117.1:0-4281 GCA_031424135.1 Chitinophagaceae bacterium | reverse complement strand
CAGTGGTTGGTGAAATCGCCATGGCCGTCAACCTAAGAAAAGCTAAAATTAATTGGGGCTGCCCTATCTGTACTTTTTCCCTTTAAACAGCATCGCCTCAAAGCCGGCGGGCTTCGTACCCCCGACGCCACTGATTTTTCCTCTTAGGCTATAACTCTGCTTTGGGATATAGCTGTGCCATTGCAAGTAGCAGCTGCAGAACAAAGCTGACGGAAAAATAGGCGGCTTACGGAGGTACGGGTGTCAACCTGATAAAATGCATACATCATGCATTAACAAGTTACAGGGGTAGTAAAACCTTAAGTTGACGGCTATGGTGAAGACACCGGCCGGGGAAGAAAGACCGCGAAATATTAGTTCTTACCTGATATTTTTGAAAAGCTGGTATTGCTGAGTAAAATATTCCGGGGGTCAAAGTCTACTTTCTCAGGCGGGGCCTTAATAATAAAACTTTGCGTTTGGTGTTTTTTGTTAAGGTTCATTTTTACTATAACGGGCCGGGTGCTCCCTTTTGTATAATAGCCAATTTCAACGGGCAGATTAAATACAAAATCACCCGCCTGTGTCTGCGTTAATTGTATGGTTAATTTTTTAGCAGCAGCATCGTAGGCCCAGCTGCCTTCAATAACCGGGTTAACGGGTTGGTACAACCATTGTGTAAAAAATGATTTCAAATTTTTTCCGGACACTTTTTCCATCGCCATTCTAAAATCGTCTGTGCTGGCATTGGCATTGTAAAATTGCGCATAATACAATTGGATGCCTTTTTTGAAGCTGGTTTCTCCCACTGTATTCCGGAGCATGTGTAATACCCAGGCCCCTTTTTGATAGGTGATACCACTGGTGACGGGTTCTTTTTCGGCTGAGCGCGGACTTACTATACTAAAGCCAGGCTGTTTTACTGCCAAATCATACACCGCTTTTCCTGCTTTAATAATTCCTTTTTCAAATTCTTCTTTGCCATATTCATTTTCAATAAACAACAAAGTAAAGTAAGTGGCAAATCCTTCACTTAGCCAGGCATCATCCCAGGTGGTTTCTGTAACAGCATTGCCAAACCACTGATGGGCTATTTCATGTATGACTACATTTCGGGTTCGCTCGTCTCTTTTGCCGTTTACCAGGTTCTCCGCATAAAAAATAGCCGAAGATGTTTCCATGCCGCCACTTACACCTGCCGATTGAATATTGGCCAGTTTTTCATACGCAAAGGGCCCAACATAATTGCTGTAAAACGCCAGTACTTTTTTGGTAGGTTCCTCAAAATCATAAAACCCCTCCGCCCTGTTTTTAGCATACACCCATGTCTGAATAGATTTGCCTCTGAATGTATCCACATATTTTACCGCAAAATCGGCTACCCCCAATACAAATAACCAGGGGCATACCGGTACCGATTGCTTCCAGTGGGTTAGCCGGGTATTGTTGCCCATATCGGAGTCTTCCAATAGCAATCCATTGGAAATAACCCTGTAATGGGCGGGTGCTCTTATGATGAATTCTGAACTGGCTTTGTCGGATGGATGATCCAGGGTGGGCAACCATTGCCTGGCCTTATTGGGCCAGTTTTCACAAAAAAAACTACGGTCGCCAAATTTTGTAGGGCCGATTCTTAATCCATCAAAAGGTATTCCATGGTAGACAATGGTAAAAACGATTGCTGCATTAAGAATGGAAGGGTTTGCCAGTATAATAATGATTTCATCGTTTTGATGCGTATACTTCAGCGGTTCATTGCCCATCATAACAGCGTCTATGACCATACCCTTGCCCAGTTTTTCGACAGATTTATTGATAAGATCAAGGCGAAAGCTTTCCACACCCGCTTTTTTAAATAAAACGGTGATCTGCGCTTTGCCCAAAATTTCATCGGATGTATCTGACAGGCTAATCTCAAATGCGTAATGCTGTATGTCTATATTTTTATTAACGGGGTAGGTGTCGGCCCATCCGGCTAATGGCAACAAAAACAGCAGCACTGCTAAAAGATTTTTTTTTGTGTTGCTCATCATTCTATGGTTACTTTCTTTAAATAAAATCCTTTGGCATCCACCTGCGGAGGGAATACGCTGTTGATGACAATTCCTTCCGCAGGAATTGTTAATTTGGTTGTTTTATCATCTGCCGTAATGTCGAAGGGCAGGGGCATAAAGCAATTGCTAACCTTTACCTGGTATTTTTGGTAGCCCACCGCCTTTATATTTACCTCTATTTTATTGGTAGTTCTTAAATAAAAGTCGAAAAATGGTTTCAGGTCTTTACCCGCTGCATTGCTGAACAGTCTTTCTACATCAGCAGTAGTAACAAAATTGTCGTAGGTATATTTGGGGTCGGTGGCCAGTTTCTTCAAACCCGGAAAGAAGATACTGTCGCCAATTACATAACGTAAACTGTGCATAAAAAAAGAACCTTTGCCATAGATGTCTCCCCCTGCATATACTTCGGCTTCCGTTACTTCGTCACCCGGCACCATGGCTTTCGTGTTTCTTACGCCTCTTCTGTGGCCATCTATTATTTTATTGTAAGCGGTTTCTCCGCCCAATTCCAGCATGGCCAATGCTTCCGCATAAGTAGCAATACCTTCCTGTATCCACATATGTGCCCAGTCTTTATTGGTAACCTTATTGGCCCACCATTCATGTGAAAATTCATGGAATAAGTTGGCCGAATAATCCTGTTCACCCACTTTTTCATAAACAAATTTGTTATCAAAGGTGATCATCGTTTGGTGCTCCATGCCGGGGTTGGGTACTTCAGCAATACCAATTTTTTCTTTCACCCAGGGATATTCGCCAAAATACTTTTCTAAAATTCTTGTATCCCGCATTCTTGTTGCAATTACTTTTTTGGCGTGCATGGTATCTGCCTCCAGCACATAATATTCTACCGGCACCGTATGGCCATCAATGGTTGTGTATATATCTTTTGCTGTTTTGTATTTGCCAATATTGAATAAAATACAGTAATTGCTGATGGTATAATTTGTTTTCCAGTAATAGGTGGTCCTGTTATTTTTAGTACTCGCATTTTTTAACAGACCGGGCCCGGCCACCACCAGGCCGGATGGTACGGTGATTTTCATGTCTACTCCTTCATTGGGTTCGTCGCTGGGGTGATCTTTGCAGGGAAAGTACATTTTGCCTCCTTCGCCCTGTATGTTGATGGCAACCCAATCATTGCCATTTATATCCTTGGTCCAGGTAAATCCACCATTCCATGGCGGCCTGACGGCAACAGGCGGTATTCCATTGTACTCAATATTTATTTTATGACTGCCTGCGGTAAAACCAGCTGCAGAAGTGATAAATATTTTATCATCATTCTGGGTAAACAAGACTTTTTTATTGTCTGCTTTAATTGTAGTGACGGTATACAGATGGATTAGATCCAGGAGAATGGTATCGGTCTTTTTCGATAAGTTCAAACTTACTTCAGTATACCCTTTAATAGCTTTTTGCGGAATGTCTACATCTAAAGCAATGGTATAATGCCTGATGTCTATTATAGCCTGTAAAGGAAGCAACTTTCCTCCGGAAGTAAGATAAGCAAGGTCCCTGCTATTATTATTTTGACTGTGACCAACGTAGGCCTGAAATAAGAAAAATGTAAGTGCGGATAATTGCAGCAGGTGTAGTAAGAGGTTTTTAGATGTTGAAATTAATCGCATGTGCGTAGTTTTTGGTTTACCGGTAAATGAATATACCAAATTTCAGTAAGGATGATACAGGCTGTCGGCTATTGACAGGAATTGGGAATTTAATGTCGTTTAGTCAGGAACTGCGGAATTAGGTCCCGGGATTTCGGGAGGACACTTCGCTGGGTCGCCCTTTTACGCTGCTGCAAAAAATGGATGTTGCAGGGGCGGCTCAGCTTGTCATTGGTGGACTTGTTTCTTTCAAGGGTGAGCCGCCCGAAAGCCAAGGGCGACCCACCCGTTTTCAGTCGCTGCTCACAGGATATTCTTCCGTGGAACTTAAACCCTTAACTAAACGACATTGAATTGGGAAATTGTAATTGGACGTTTGCGCGATTAGGAAGGTTGGGAAACAGGGATTTGGAATTTGGAATTGGGCATTTGCTGCGCAGTGAGTATGTCGTGGGTGTAGTGTAGTAAACCAGCAAAATAGTTGCCACTGGCCTGTATTGCTGCAGGCATGCCGTGGGTTGGAAACGGCAAGTAAGCCTGTGTTTCTTCAACCTGCTTGCCAGTCAATCATTACAAGATGCATACTGCATGACGTAAGGCGTAACGAAAAGCGGTTAGCAGCATTGTTCATCTGC
>JANPGT010000116.1:0-1829 GCA_031424135.1 Chitinophagaceae bacterium | reverse complement strand
TGTTGAAATGGATGGTGGCCACAAAAGCGCAAACAAAAAATCCTGCACTTTCAACTTTGTTTTTCAACATGTCAAAATCAACATCACTACCGGGCTTAAACGATATCTCAAAAGTGTATGTCCTGAGATCTGCTTCCACCTTTTGTACAAAATCAACGGTTTTAAGCGATTTGTTAATTGCGTTGCTGCACATGCTGCAGGTTAAGCCGCTTGCCTGCAGAGAGACTGAGGTAATTTGGGCTTCTGTTATCAACGAGATAAGAAGGCCGGTAAACAATAGTGCTTTTTTCATACTATTTTTTTTGATTAAACATTACTAATTGACAGAGCAAAGCTGGTTCAAATTAAAGTAGCAGAAAGGACAGGCTGAGGTCAGAAACGGCCAATGCGGCCGCCTCTTTTCAATAGCTTCCAGGTTGTGCAGGTATTGATAAAAAGTGTGGCATGAAGCAGGCACCAGATGGTTTAGTTTTCAATGGTATGTGTACTTCCCGTGCTCCCGTTCGGTTTTTTTTAATAGGAAGACATCTGCTGTTCATAAGGTCCCCAATAATAAAACCATAGTGACCCAAACCTCTACCTAAAAATGAACTATGTTTTTTGCACAGGGATAGTCTGCCAGCGAAGTAATGAACCAGGTAACCCCAAGCAGGATTACCACCTTGTTTATCGTACGAATTGGATCGAACACCACAGAATTTAATCCTGCCCCAACTTTACTGCTTATTCGTTTATCCGGCTGTACCTGGTACGGGGCTGCAATGCGAACAAAATACACCGGGGGCATAGCTGTCTGTAGCCGCACATATGCCGGAAACAGTGTCTATCATATCATTTATAGGTGCTTTTCGATACGGAAAAACGTTACTTATACATTATTTGTTTCATCAACTTTTTCCTTGGTATCTTTAAGCGCGTCAATTTCCTGCCAACTACCGGCAGTATGTATGGCTATTACAAAGTATTGGGTTACAGCAATTGTATTGGTAAATTAACGCCGCTCAAACAAAGTATTGCATGGGTACAGTTCCCCGGATTTTCCTGGCTGATGATGATGAAGATGATCAGTTGCTTTTTTTGCAGGCATTAAAAGATATCCATCCTGCTATCGAGTGTATGATGGCCAGCAATGGCGTAGAGGCACTCCGGCTACTGCAGAGTGATTTATTCACGCTGCCCGATTATATTTTTATAGACCTTAACATGCCGCTGTTAGACGGCCTGGCCTGTCTTAATTCATTAAAAAAAGACCCCCTGTTAAAAACCATCCCCGCTATTCTGTACTCAACAACAGTAACACCGGAATTCGCAGCAGAATGCAGACGTCTTGGGGCGCACAGCGTTTTCAAAAAACCGGATGATTTTAATGGACTGAAAGAACACTTAAGGGCCCTGCTTTCGTAAAGCTGTATTCATTGCAGATCAGGCGAGGGGAAATGACACGATAAAAGTGCTTCCTTCGTTTATCTTACTGAGGGCGCTGATAAAACCATTGTGTTTTTCAATTATCCTTTTACAAAGCGCCAGTCCAACCCCGGTACCCTCGTATTCCGACGCAGTATGCAGTCTTCTGAACATCTGGAATATCTGCTCTGCATATTCCTGGCTAAATCCAATCCCGTTATCCTTTACATAAATCCTGCAATATTTTTCCACGGGAGCTGTGCTGTTACTGCTGACTTCTGCCTCCGGCAAACTAAAGATTTTGATAACAGGAGAGACATTCTTCCTCGCATACTTGAGCGCATTCATAATCAGATTGGAGAAAAGTGGCTTCATCAGCCCACGGTGGATAAACAGTGAGGGTAGCAGGCCAACGTCTATTTTTG
>JANPGT010000115.1:0-2034 GCA_031424135.1 Chitinophagaceae bacterium | reverse complement strand
CAAATATAATAACAAATACTGAAAGGACGCATCTTGCCACATGGTTGCAAAAGACTGCTCAAAATCAGGCAGGTCAGAAATAAATTGAAATGTCAAAAATAAAGCCGCCCGTTTTTGCAGGTGGATTGCCCAGAAAAAGATATTCTTGGCAATCCACCGATAAAAACAAGAGGTCTTAGTTTTGGCATTTCAACTTATTTCTGACAAGCTTAATTTTGACCAGTCTTTTGCAACCATGTGGCAAGATGCGTCCTTTCAGTATTTGTTATTATATTTGCGCAGATGAAATTTTTCTTCTTCTTTTTAAGTTGCTTTATGCTTTACCTGTCCTGCCTTCCGTGCCGTGACAGTAAGGATTGCAATGAGAAATCAGAAATAAAAATTTCCGCTGCGTCAAATCATCGCCAGCATAGCCATGACCAGGAATCCTGCACACCATTTTGCACCTGTTCCTGCTGCGCCATGGTTAGTTGTTATTCCCCATTTGTGAAACTTCAGATTAACCCTGTTTCTTTTGAGCAGGTAAAATATCCCGTTAGCAATAGCGCCCTCAATGCAGAAGTATATTTTTCTATCTTCCAGCCTCCCAAATTATCTTAATCTTCCCGTTTGTTGACCTTGCAGCATGACCATCCAATGGCATGTTTCTGTGTACTATTTATTGTCCATCAAAGCTGGTAACAGCAATCGCTAAAAAAATAGCTATTGGCCCCTGGGTAATAACAGGTATCGGCCTTATTGTGTAATCCATTAGCAACTATTGCGGAGTGTATGCACCACCCATACTGTTATATAGAAAAATAGGATCATTGTATGCTTACTAAAATCATTCATTTCAGTATTAAGAATAAACTTATTGTGGGTATAATGACCCTGGCACTTATTGGCTGGGGCCTGTGGAGCGCTACCAGGTTGCCGGTAGATGCCCTGCCCGATGTAACTAATAACCAGGTACAGATAATTACGACAGCACCGACCCTGGCAGCGCAGGAAGTAGAACAGTTTATTACCTACCCCGTAGAACGTGCCTTATCAAACATCCAGGGCATTGAAGAGATGCGCTCTTTTTCCCGTTTTGGATTGAGCGTCATCACCCTTGTTTTTAAAGAAGATATCAATATCTATTTCGCAAGGCAATTGATTGGCGAAAAATTAAAAGACGCTGAAGCGCAGATTCCCAAAGGAATGGGTGTTCCCGCAATGGGGCCTGTTACTACCGGCCTCGGTGAAGTGTACCAGTATGTTATCCATCCTAAAAAGGGCAGCGAAGAGAAATATTCTGCCATGGACTTACGCACCATGCAGGACTGGATTGTAGGTCGCCAGTTGACCGGCATACCGGGTGTTGCGGAGGTCTCGGGATTTGGCGGTATCAGTAAGCAATATGAAGTAGCCGTTAACCCCGACCGGTTAAAGGCCATGAACGTTACCATCCCTGAAATCTTTACTGCCCTTGAAAAAAATAATGAAAACACAGGGGGTGCCTATATTGATCGTAAACCTAATGCCTACTTTATCCGTGGCGTTGGATTGGTAAAATCGTTTGCAGATATTGAAAGTATCATTATCAAGCAGGAAAGCGGTATCCCCGTTTTAATCAGGGATGTGGCCACGGTGCAGTTTGGATCCCCGCCACGTTACGGCGCAATGACCTATAACGGAGAAAAAGAAGTGGTGGGCGGTATCGTGCTGATGATGAAAGGGGCCAACAGTGCATCGGTAGTGCACCGGGTAAAAGAAAGAATGCTCACTGTTCAGCAATCATTGCCGGCAGACGTAATTATTGAGCCATTCCTGGATCGTACCAATTTAATAGACCGGGCCATCAATACGGTAAAAACCAACCTCATTGAAGGTGCTTTGATTGTAATATTTGTGTTGGTGGTATTCCTTGGTAATATCCGTGCAGGATTAATAGTGGCATCAGCCATTCCATTGTCTTTATTGTTTGCACTTGCTTTAATGAATTTGTTTGGTGTAAGTGCCAACCTGATGAGCCTGGGGGCCATTGATTTTGGGTTAATTGTAGACGGT
>JANPGT010000114.1:0-12720 GCA_031424135.1 Chitinophagaceae bacterium | reverse complement strand
CCGTACGTAGACGAATAAGCGCAGATGGTCGCAGGATTTCATGAAAGCACGTCCGGCCACTCTTTTACTGACTG
Organism: Chitinophagaceae bacterium; assembly: GCA_031424135.1. Classification (GTDB taxonomy): domain Bacteria; phylum Bacteroidota; class Bacteroidia; order Chitinophagales; family Chitinophagaceae; genus JACMLD01. The sequence continues at coordinate 12,646 of JANPGT010000114.1, read as the reverse complement.
TTTCTGGTCATTGGCAGGTGAAGAAAGCAGGCTAATTAATATTTTTGGCTGCACTGCACTATGCTGCATTTGTCTATATGAATTCATTTTCGATGAGTTATATAGAAGTTTATTTGAGGAGTACTGTTAAGCCCATTCTGCTTTTCGGTATTTCAAATTCAATGTCGTTTATTCGTCTACGTAAAGGCGATATCCCAGTTAAACGAAAAGAAAAGTATTCCATCTTACATATATTGAATCACTTTTTAAAAACACACAGTATGAAAAAGATTTTTACACTCTTATTAGCAGCCGCCACCTTTTTTTCAGCCGCCGCCCAGCACAACGGTAATGTTAAAAATTCCGCTGCAGACCGCGGAAATGACAGGAACCAGTACAGCAGCGACTACCATTCCTACGGCAGTGACAAAACTGCCAATTACGGAACGGCCTCTTTTTCTTTCCGGGAAAAAGAGCTGGAACTGCGCCGGATCAACCTGTCTTACGACCAGCAGATAGCAGCGGTGAACAGGAAAAGATACCTGTCTAACCGTGAGAAAAAACAACAGATCCGCGCACTGGAAGCACAGCGTATGGCTGCCATCAGGGATACACAATTCCGTTATGAGCAGCAGCTGAAAAGGGCAACCGCTACCATCCCCGGTAAACAATATGATCGTAAATGGTAGAACTAAACATTTCTTTTGATTAAATAAACATTAAAAACAAATAAAATGAAAAAGCTATTGATAGTATGTCTCGCAGTTATTTCAGGAACAGCTGTTTTTGCGCAACAGGGTCAGCGAGATCGTGATTACAGTTACCGAGGAACCACTAAAAATGCGCCTGTTAATAAACACTATGATCACGGTTATTCAGAAGACCAGCATAACAGCAAGTATGATCGTCGCGTTAATGATTATCAGCATGCGCCTGCAAACAGGAGGGATAATGACTACGGTCAGCGCAATGGCCGCTACAGCAATCAAGGTTCTGACAGAAACTGCGAAAGCAACAGCAGCAGGTTGCCACAAAGAGGCCGGCCACAGGCAGCGGGCTCCCTGGGAAAAGGAATAGCCATAGGTGCTGTAGCAGGAATTATTTTAGGAGCAGTGCTCTCTCATTAAGAAATCATTTTTTAAACAGACCGGTAACCCCGGTCTTTTTTTATGCAAATAGGATGCTGGTTCCGTCTATTTCCCAGACGGCTTATATTTGCCCAATGTTCGACAGTATCAATCATTATATCTCCAGGTGTACTTATGTTGCTCCGGAAGAACTGGAATACTTTAATTCTGTACTGGAGTACCGGCAGGTGCCCAAAAAAACCATCCTGCTGCACGAAGGGGATATTTGTAATTTTGAAGCCTATATTATCAAAGGTTGTATCCGCACTTATTATATTGATGATAAAGGCATCGAAGTAACCCTTCAGTTTGCCATAGAAGACTGGTGGGTAAGCGATATTGCCAGTTTCCACGATCACAAGCCCAGCAATATGTTTATTGAGACGCTGGAAGATTGTGAGTTACTGACACTGAATCCTCAAACCAAGGAAACGCTGCTGGCCAAAGTACCCAAGCTGGAAAGGGTTTTCCGGCTGATGGTGCAACGCAATCTTTCTGTATTGCAGGCCCGCCTTTTCAAAACCATTGCTACTTCGGCCACCGATAAATACCTCGATTTTATTACCCGCTACCCTACCATACCCCAGCGGGTAGCGCAACATTATATTGCTTCCTACCTCGGCATTTCGCCCGAATTCCTGAGTAAAATACGCACCCGGCTGGCTAAAAAATAGCCATTACCGCCTGGCTACCGGTTTTCCCATTTCTTGTCCCAGTTCAATGGCCAGGACCTGCCCCTGTATGAACTTTACAGTGTAAAACGGAGCCTGCTACACCTGAACAGGGCACCTACTTTATAAGCAAAAAGACATGGCTGATTGTATTTCTTGTCCTGGTTCAATGTTCAGCGGAATTTTCTGGTGCAACTTTACATTACGAAAAAGCAATTATCATGAAAAAACACAACACAACTTATAACAACATTACCGGAAAAGGGATACCGGTAGCTACAGGCGGCAACCACGCTGTACTCAGCAATGAGGTAGATGAATTAACGGCACTGGAAGCAGTAGCAGCAGGTGCATTGTCTGCAAATGATACGGCCAACAAACCACAAACCATACTGCACAAAGCAGGTTCGCGGGGACATGCATCGCACGGCTGGCTGGAAAGCCATCAAAGCTTCAGCTTTGCTGATTACTACAATCCGGACCGGATGCATTTTGGCGTATTGAGGGTATTAAACGACGATTGGGTGGCACCGGGCAAGGGCTTTGGAAGACACCCGCACGATAATATGGAAATTATTTCTATCCCGCTGGAAGGCAGCCTGGAGCATACAGATAGCATGGGCAATACCGCGGTGATAGAAAAAGGCGATATACAGGTAATGAGTGCAGGTACCGGCATCTTTCATACGGAGTATAATAAACACAAAGACAGGTCAGCTTCCTTCCTGCAGATCTGGCTTTTCCCAAGAGAAAAAAATGTTGTTCCGCGGTACGACCAGCTTACACTCAACAGCCATGACCGGCAAAATACTTTTCAGCAGATACTCTCGCCCAACAAAGAAGACGCAGGCGTATGGATTCACCAGGATGCATGGTTTCACCTGGGGCATTTTGATAAAGAAATCAGTACCAGCTACCAGGTCAAAAAACCGGGTAATGGCGTATACGCCTTTGTAATAAAAGGATCAGCCGGCATTGAAGGCATTCAGCTGAATGAAAGAGATGGCCTGGGCATATGGAATACCAGCAGCATTGCTATCACCACCGGCAGCACCGACACGGAAATATTACTGATGGAAGTACCGATGGAGATAGCGTAAACAATCAATAAATTATTCAACATAAAAAACTATAAAATGGCACAGACAACCAAATGGGTGATAGACCCCACCCACACAGAAATTGGATTTAAAGTAAAACACATGATGTTTACCAATGTATCCGGAAAAATAAGTAAGTACGATGCCGTCATTGAAACCAACGGAGATGAGTTTACCGGCGCCACAGTGAAATTTACCGGCGACACCAGTTCCATCAGCACGGCCAATGCAGACCGCGATGCGCACCTGCTGAGTGCTGATTTCTTTGATGCTGCAAAATTTCCCGGCATCAATTTTACAGCAGCTGCTTTCACAAAACTAAGCGAAGGAGAATACCAGCTGAAAGGTCAATTGACCCTGCATGGTGAAACAAAGCCGGTTAGTTTGGTGGCTGAGTTTGGCGGACTGATGAAAGACCCCTGGGGTAATATTAAAGCCGCTTTCAGCATCACGGGTAAAATCAACCGCAAAGACTGGGGTTTAACCTGGAATGCAGCACTGGAAACAGGCGGTGTACTGGTGAGTGATGAAGTGAGGATTATAGCGGAAGTACAATTGATTAAACAATAAGCAAGCACATAACTATGAACACTATAAAAACAGCTATTACAAAATACCCTGTACTGGACATCATTAAAAACAGGTGGAGTCCAAGAAGTTTTGCTGAAAAACCAATTGCAGCAGAAGCAATGCATACAATACTGGAAGCAGGCAGCTGGGCATTCAGTGCCATTAATGAACAACCATGGCGCTATGTGGTTGCCTACCACGGCACCGACCTGTTCAATTCGCTTTTTGATTTGCTGCTTCCCGGCAACCAACCCTGGAACAAAAATGCAGCAGCACTGGTGGTGAGCATCAGCAAAAATACTTTCGCCGCCAATGATAAAGAAAATGTGAGCGCCCTGCACGATGTAGGGGCTGCCAATATGCTGCTTACACTACAGGCCAACAGCATAGGCATTTATACGCATGTCATGGGTGGCTTCAAAAAAGAACAGACAGCCGCTTTGCTGGAACTGCCTGCAGACATGGAACCCGTTGTGGTTATTGCACTGGGATACCCTGACCACGCCGACAAACTGGACGAACCTTTTAAAACAAGGGAAATCAGTCCAAGGAACCGCAAGCCACTCAGCGAGATCATTTTAAACTACAATTGATATGCAAGTACCCATACTGGCCATTGGCAGGAACGAAGAAATTATGCAGACTTTGTTGCGGCTCATCAACAAAAATGAGCAATGGACGGCCCGCGGCGCATTGAATGACGATGAGTCGATAGCCATTTTTAACAGCTTTCATCCAAGGCTTGTTTTACTGTGCAATGGCATTGATGACAGCAGTGAAAAACTATTAAGAACTTATTTTACCGGCCAAAACCCTGCTGTAACTATAATTCAGCATTACGGTGGTGGCAGTGGCTTGCTGACCAATGAAATTCTGCAGGCACTGGATCAAAATAAATAATAACTTAAACGAAATTTTCTTTCTTGTCCTGGTTCAATGTTTTCCACTGCTGTGCAACGGATATTTGTTCTATAAAAATAAATGATTATGAACAATCAAATACTTGGTCTTCACCATATAACGGCCATTGCCAACAACGCCAAACGCAATTACGATTTTTATACCCGTGTACTGGGCCTCAGGATGGTTAAGAAAACGGTGAACTTCGATGACCCCGGCACCTACCATTTTTATTTTGGTAATGAAACAGGTGACCCCGGTACCATTCTCACTTTCTTTCCCTGGGAAGGCATTGGCGCGGGCAAAGTGGGTACCGGCATGGCTACTGAAATTGGCTACACGGTACCGGCAGGCAGTCTTGCTTTCTGGGAAGAACGTTTTAAAAAATTTAATGTACAACAGGGCCCTGTAGCCGAAAGCTTTGGAGAAAGCTTTCTTCCTTTCCAGGATCCCGATGGACTGAACATTAAACTCATCGTTCCAAAGCAGGCCGATAGCAGGAAAGCATGGGAAACAGCAGAAGTAAAAGCAGACAGCGCCACACAGGGCTTTCACAGCATCGTACTCACACTTAAAAATATAAAGGCAACTGCTGAAATACTAACCGATATTTTTGGCTACCGCTTGCTGCAACAGGAAGGCAACCGCTACCGGTTTATTACTGATGCCATAGCAAACGCCTCCATTGTTGACCTGGTGGAATTGCCCACAGGCACGCCCGGCAGATCTGCTGCGGGTACCAATCACCACGTGGCCTTCCGCGTAAAAGATGAAGCGGTGCAGATGGAATTTCGAGAAAAAATTGCCAGTAAGGGACTGGGCATTACCCCAAAAATTGACAGGGACTATTTCTATTCCTTATATTTCAGGGAACCCGGTGGCGTATTGTTTGAAATAGCTACTGATAACCCCGGCTTTACCAGGGATGAACCGCTGGATGCACTGGGAAGCAGTCTTAAATTGCCTAAACAATACGAGCCATCAAGAAAAGAAATTGAAAAAATATTGCCCGTACTGGCTTAAGCAAAACAAACCATTCATCTAAAAACTGGTACCATGGAAAAATTAATCACCGGCATTCATCATGTAACCGCCATTGCAGCAGATGCGCAGAAAAACATCGATTTTTACGCAGGCATACTGGGTATAAGACTGGTAAAAAAAACAGTCAACTTTGACGCCTCAGACGTTTACCATTTCTACTACGGCGATGAGATAGGCCACCCCGGTAGTATTCTTACTTTTTTTCCTTACCAGGGCTTAACCCATGGGCGGCATGGCAAGGGCATGCTGAACACTACCAGTTTTTCTTTGCCGCTTACTTCGCTGAACTATTGGATGGAACGCCTGAAAAAATTCGGCATTCCATTTAAGCCGGTACAGGAAAGGTTTAGCAATGAGCTGGTGATCTATTTTGAAGACCCCGATGGACTTGGACTGGAACTGGTATTTACTGACAGCGATAACCGGCAGGCCTATACCTACGGGCACATCCCTTTGGAACATTCCATTAAAGGGTTGTACAATGTTGAAATCTGGGAAGAGGGGTATGAACGTACTGCCGGCTTGCTCACGGAACAACTTGATCACGTACTGGTAGCGGAGAAGGGTAACCGCTTTCGATTTGCGGCCACCGATGCTCCCGGCAACTATATAGACATCCTCTGTGCGCCTGATAGTCTTCGCGGTCTTGCTGGCAGCGGCACCGTGCACCATCTTGCTTTCAGTACACCCAACCAGGCTGCACAAACGGAAGTAAGAAAAAGAATATTACAGCGCATGTTGAACCCTACCCCGGTACTTGACCGTAATTATTTCACCTCTATTTATTTCCGCGAACCAGGTGGTGTATTGTTTGAAGTAGCTACCGCAGGTCCGGGATTTACCATAGATGAAGACAAAGAACACCTGGGCGAAGGGCTGCAACTGCCGCCCCAATATGAAGTGAACCGTGAAAAATTAACGCACAGTTTGCAGCCCATTGTGCTGGATTTAAAAAAATACCAATAAAATGCACCAGAAAAAAATAATCACCGCAGGCAAACCACTTACTGAAGCCAAAAAAGCCCTGGTAATGATCCACGGACGCGGCGGTAGCGCAGAAGATATACTCTCGCTGGCGGCTCATTTGGAAGTAAAAGATTTTTCATTGCTGGCCCCGCAGGCTACCAACAACAGCTGGTACCCGCTCTCCTTTCTTGCCCGCCCGGCAGATAATGAACCATGGCTGTCTTCTGCACTGTCCACCATTGCCGCGACTGTAGCAGACATTGAGAAAGCGGGTATTTCAAAAGAAGATATTTATTTCCTGGGCTTTTCGCAAGGCGCCTGTTTAACCCTGGAATTTGTGGCACGCAATGCAACCGTATACGGTGGTGTTGCGGCGTTTACCGGTGGCCTTATCGGCGATAAAATATATCCTGAAAACTATAAAGGTGATTTTGCAGGCACGCCGGTATTTATCGGCACCAGCAACCCCGACCCGCATGTGCCCGTAGAAAGGGTATACGCCAGTAGTAATATTTTACGGCAGATGAATGCTGTGGTTACAGAAAAAGTATACAATAATATGGGGCATACCATTACCATGGACGAGATAGAAAAAGCCAATAGCTTACTATTTAATAAGCAATAACTGTACGCCCTGCAATAGTTGGTTCAGGCTGGTGGCAGGTAAAGCAGCAGGCTGTTATAAGTGCCGCAACATTTTTCAAAACAGGAAAATGTTGCGGCACTTTTTTCCCTTTAACCAATGTTGTGTTTACCGGCAAATGGCAATGGTTTGGTTTATGCGCATACTGCTGTGCTTTGATAAACGGGTTGACAGTAATTTACCATTTTATATCCAGCAATACCACTGCCTGCCTTGCCAGGGCAATATCAAGTACGGCTGTACCGGATTTTACAGGCACCAGCACAGGTTTGCCAACGCTTTGTAACTGCCCTGCTTTTTCAAGCAACGCTATTTGATCTGCAGAAGGCTGCTGGGGTGAACCCATTTTCTTCCATGCTTCATAAGAATTGCTGTACTTACCGTCAATCCTGTATTGTGTAACCGTAATTTTTTTTGCAGGAACATTTTTAATGCTGATGGCAACATTCTCTTCGGCAGACTGCTTATCCTCATCATGATAATTCCAAACCATTACAGCGGCGCTATTTTTATTTTTTGATGCCAGCGCACCAATATCCGATTGCTTCCGCACACTGGAATCAAGTACCGCCTGCAGTTGGTACCGCCTGTTGCTTACCGCATCCACCAGGTTGCCCTTCATCTTACCAAACATCCTGAAAACATTCAGTACCGGCTTGTCTACGCCGTTGGTGGCAAGATCGCGGAAACCATAAAACCAGGGCTGGTTCTCAAATTCGAATGACCATGATACAGCGCCGACCAGGTTAGCCTGGTATTTTTCCATCAGTTCATACTTACGGGCAAAGCTGGCCGCGGTATAACTTGAATACATGGTCCCGTTGCGGTAACCATTATCCGGATTGGTAGCCATGCCACAGGCAGCGCAACCCTCCGGGTCTGATTCACCAACAATCAGCGGCAGGTTTTTTGTTTCAGGATAAGCGAGCGCCGTTTTGATGCCGGCTTCTATATCACGCAACTGCGGCGACATATTCATCCACACCGCGCCATCTTTCATTCTTGGTTGTCCTTTGGCATGAAACAAGATGGCTTCCAGCGGCGATCCTTTTTTGCCGGTGGCGAAATTGGTTTCATACAAACAATGTTTGATAAAATCATTCGTCCATTTTAACGCCGTCTGCCCGGAAGTACCGGCTATATTAATGCCACCGATCCGCGCCGTAGGTAATGCTTTTTTTAAACCGTCAGCCGCATAATCATACAATTTTAAAAACTCTTCTTCCGTTCCCTTCCAGTAATGCCCGTTGGGTTCATTCCATACTTCCCAATACCAGCTTTCAACTTCTTTCTGACCGTACCGTGCTACTGAATGTTTCACCCACTGATACACCAGTTCCCTCCATTTATTATAATCTTTTGGCGGATAAGCCCAGCCGGTTATTATATCAGTATAGGGGTCGCCCGGTTTCCAATAATGCCTGTAGGGCGTTGGGTGGCTCGACAATGCTTCCGGCATAAAGCCAATCTGCGCCAGCGGCTTCATACCGCGTTTTACATACGTATCGAAAATACTGTCAACAATATGCCAGTTGTAAACGGGATTGCCATTGGCATCTTCCGTATACGCGTTGGTAGAGCCCCACTTTAAGGCGGGTGTGCCATCGCCGGTACACAGCAAACTGTGGGCACGTACATATACTGGTACGGGACTTAATGCTGCAATTTCTGACAGTAGTTTTTTACCGTCTTTCATATAGGTATAATTGGGCTCGTCGTACCCAAACCAGGCCCATATCGGTTTCATAGGGCCTTTGTCTTTAGCAAGATCTACCTGTATACTGGCGTCTTTATTAGTACCCTGCGCGCTTACCTTATTAACGGATGTCAACAGGGCAAGAAACAAAAAACACCGGAGAAAGCTGTTTTTAAAACTCATATGACTGTATTTTATAATCCTGATTAGTATAAGAACTACCTGTATAAATTACCACTTTGCGTTTGTCCATTCCCCGTCCACCAGCCGCAACAGATCCAGGGGGTTTTCATTTTTCAGCGCGTCCGGCAATAAATGGTTGGGGAAATCCTGGAAAGCAATGGGGCGAACAAATCTTTGCACTGCAGCCGTACCCACAGAAGTGGAGCGGGCGTCTGTAGTGGACGGAAAAGGCCCTCCGTGCTGCATTGAATGACATACTTCCACTCCTGTGGGAAAGCCTCCGTAGATTAGCCTGCCGGCTTTTTGCGCTATTATTGCTATGATTGTTTCCAACTGTGCTTCATCAGCAGGGGCAGCATGGAGTGTGGCTGTTAATTGCCCTTCCATTGACTGCAGCACCTGCAGCAATTCCTCCTGATTGCTGCAGACAACCACCAGGCTGGCGGGGCCAAAGATCTCTTCAGCAAATTTTCTATCCTTTAAAAAATGAGCGCCTTTGATAGTATGCACCACTGGTCTTGCTTCAAAATTTTCCGCTTCCTTAACCGCGTTCCCCTGCGCCAGCACCTGTATATCCGCACATACCTGTCGTTCATCTACGCCATGCCTGTACGCCGTGCAAATATTTCTATTCAGCATGGTGGCTGCCGGCAACAAAGCTATTGCAGACGCAAGTGCCTGCAGAAAAGAGGCCGAAGCTGTCGAATCCTTTAGTACTATTAAGCCTGGATTGGTACAGAATTGTCCCACCCCCAATGCAATGGATGCGGAGAGATCCTTTGCGAGTTTGTCTTTACTTATCAATGCTCCTTCAAGGATAATTAAAGGATTTATAGAACTCATTTCAGCGTATACCGGGATGGGATCGGGTCTTGCAACTGCCGCATTAAACAATAACATGCCCACCTGCCGTGATCCCGTAAAACCAACCGCCTTTATAACAGGATGCTGCACCAGGGTAACTGCGGCAGCATGAGAAAGATATACCGAAGAGAATACACCCTCCGGCATTGACGTTTTCTGCGCTGCTTTTATTATAGCCCCTGCAATCAGTTCGTTGGTACCAGGATGCGAGGAGTGTGCTTTTACAATAACAGTACAACCTGCCGCCAGCGCAGCTGCTGTATCGCCCCCTGCTGTTGAAAACGCCAGTGGAAAATTACTGGCACCAAATACCGCTACAGGGCCAATGCCTGTCATCATTCTGCGGATATCAGCTTTGGGCAGTGGTTTTCTTTCTGGCTGTGCCCTGTCTATTCTTGCGTCTGCATACCAGCCATCGCGTAACAACTGCGCAAACAGCTGCAACTGTCCGCAGGTACGTGCGCGTTCCCCCATGATACGTGCTGCAGGCAGTGCTGTTTCTGCTGTACACCTGTCAATAAGTGTATCGCCCAGGGCCATAATTTCTTCCGCTACAGCATCTAAGAAAGCTGCCCGGTCATTGGCACCAATTTTTTGGTATGCTTCAAAGCCGCGCTGGGCCAGTTGCAGCACCTGTTCCATTTCTGCGTCTGTTGCATAATGAAAATCGCCAGGCAAGCTGGTGTTTTGCACAGGATCAAATGCATTAAATGTACCGGTGCCTGCTGCACTTATCCTGTATCCAATAAAATTTGCGCCTGTTACTTGTGCTGTCATATATACAACGCTTTTAAAAAAATATCAATTGACTTAATAATTCATATTCTGCCTTTACACCTCCACCCGTTTGAATGTGCGGCATCTCTTCAAAACAGCATGTCCAAAAAAATCATACTGTCACCAGTGGAGTAGCTGCCACATAATCATTCAGTGATTTATTCTGCACCAATGGGCCCAGCAGGAAAATTAAAATAAAAACACCCGTTATGGCCAATACACCAAATCCCACAAAAAGTACATTATAAGCAACTACATATCCATAAGCAGCCGACACATATTTGAGTGTTATACCGGAAGCCGTTTGAAAAATAGCGCCGCCAATTCCGTTGCCGATACAACTTAACCCCCACACCGAAGCCGCTGCAGACTTTGGCACCACGTCGGCCGGTAATGCCAGCGCATTGGCGGTATAAGAGGTATAACCAAACCCGGCCAGGCCAAAAATGATCAGGGCAGACATAGGGGTAGTTACTACTAATGGCGCCAGCAACAAAGGAACTATCATTATGATGCCTGAAATACCCAGTGCAACTTTTCGTGCTTTTGGTATAGGCACCCCTTTTTTAATAATGAACTGTGTAAAATAACCACCCATTATATTGCCAAGATCCGCAATAAGAAAGGGTATTACTGCAAACCAGCCTATTTTTTTCAAATCCCAATGATGAACGTCTACCAGGTAGCGGCCAATCCAGAAAGTGACAAAATACCATACAGGCTCAATAAAAATTTTTGCCAGTAACAACATGGAGACAAAGCGTGTTTTCAGCAATTTCATGGCAGGGATAGTGCGGGCTTTGGGTTCGTTGCCGGCCTGCTTAGGTGTGTAATACACAAACCAGAATACTACCAGCCACAGGTATCCGAATACTGCCAGTATAATAAAAGTAGATTGCCATCCAAAATGCATGCTCATAAACGCTATCAACGGAGGCACAATGATAGCGCCCAATGCAGAACCGCTGTTAAAAATACCCGATGCTGTAGACCGTTCGTGGGGTGGAAACCATTCGCCCGTAAGTTTTATGGCAGCCGGCCAGTTACCTGCTTCACCTATACCCAGCATAAACCGGCACAAACCAAACTGAAAGGGTGTAATGGCAAAAGCATGTATCAGTCCGGCGGTTGTCCAAACTGCCATGCAGAGTGCATATCCTATTCTTGTTCCCAGCTTATCGATAAGCAGCCCTGAGAAAGCGTTTGATAACATATAGGCAACAAAAAATGCAGCGCCGATATAACCGAATGCATCATCAGGTATTATTTTTCGCAATTCGCCATCTGCGCTTAAATAATTAAAAGAAAGCCGGTGAACATAATTCAATACGGTCGCTAAAAAGGCCAGCGCCACCATCACCCAACGCATTTTTAAAGCTTTTTCAGCATTTGGCAAGTGCTCCATAAAAAAATTCCTGCGTGTTTAAGAGTTCCTTCAATCGTTAAAAATCATCAGATGGTTTTCACCTTTACCAGTGCCGCTGCAGCTGCCGTTGATGACAGGCTGTTACGCAACGGCCTCCCCAGCCCTTCCCATTGAACACGCATACTGTCGCCATTTTCCAATGCTATACCCTTTCCAAAACTAAAGGCATCAGCCCCAAAAAAGTGTACGTGTGCCTGCAACGGAATGCGGTGTGCAGCATACTTGAAATGGTGGTGTTCAAGATTCTGGAGAGAATGCGCCATATTGCTCTCCCCGGTTTTTATTGCATGTTCCCATATCGTCTTACCTGCGCGTACCAATTCAACCCTTCCCTGGATATCTTTAAATTCTCCACCAATTACTATTTCAGGGCCTATGGAGCAATTGCGCAGCTTTGACGGCGCCAGGTACAAATAATTCTTCTTTTCCATCACATGATCAGAGAACTCGTTACCGGCAGTAAAACCAATTCTAACCGGTTCCGCATCCGGCCCTATTATATACACGCCGGCCACTTCCGGTTCTTCGCCGCCGTCATCTGCAAAATCAGGTGATTCAAGCGTTTCATTATGTGCTTTTAATATACTTCCGGGCCCTTTATAAAACCATTCCGGCTGTACTCCTATTTGCCCGTTTTCAGGCTGACCGGCTTCAAGCCCCCATTGGTACATTTTCATACTGTCTGTAAGCGTATCATTTG
>JANPGT010000113.1:0-11545 GCA_031424135.1 Chitinophagaceae bacterium | reverse complement strand
TTCCAGTCAACAATTGCCACTGATTTTTTATTGCCTGCTTTCTCAATGGTAGTTTCGCACATACCGCAATTGCCATATATTTTTACGGTTTCGGTAACCGCGTTGCTGGGCTGCGCGCTGGCAGTGTTGCCTAAAAACAAGGCAACTGCTGTTATTAATATAGAAGATTTCATTTTTTTAAATTTAATAGTTGATATGAATAAGGAAAGATCCGCCAGCCACTTTTAGGATGACGGCATTTGCGTGAAAGGGGCATTGTCTCATATCAAAAAAACACCATGCAGCAGGTATCGCCGTTCTTTGAGAATAATGGGCGGCGCGTGTGTAGCCGGAATTGTAGAGGATATTTGTGTTGCGGCAAAACTGGTTAAGTCAGCAATAGGTAACAAGCCAATTTTTTCAAAAAGTTGAAATTGTTGCGCAAGACTAACTTTCTGGTGTTCGGTAGTCAGTTTGGCCTGTTTGTGTTCGTCCTTACAACAGCCATCTTTCTTGTCCTTCATACCGCATTTGCCGCATTTGCTGTCTTTGCCAGTATGCCAGAGGCTGCTTCCTACAAACTGGTTCATGCAATAATGCAGGTGAATGGTAGCGCCCGTGGTGGCACCGGTGTATACAAGCAATAATAATATGACGGCTATTTTTTTCATGCTTTACTGTGTAAATGTACGAAAACTGCAACTGGAAGGTCTTGCAATACCTGTTAAAAAACCAGGTATATCATTACCGCGCTCATCATTATCATCAGTGCATCTTCTATAATGGTTACCGTACTCATGGGCAGGTTAAAAACAGCTCCCAGGCAGGCGCAGCGGATTTTTTGTTTGTTCAGTACGCTTTTTAGGACCCCAATAATGCTAATTGTCATTATCAGTAATGTAATACTATTGGTAAGCAGGGGTTGAAAGCCGGTAGCATAGGCCAGGCCCAGCAGCAGTTCCGCAAAGGGATAAAGAAAGCCCCAGCCCCGAAATTTTCTGGCCAGTATATCGTACATGGCGTAACTGTCGGCAAAGCCTTTCAGATCAAGCAGTTTAAAAAACGAAAAACTCAGGAAAAATCCCGCCATAAAAACGTTCATGGCCTGCATGGCATGGAAAGTACTGTGCTGCAAACCGGCTATAAATGCCAGTGTGGAGATATATCCAAAAAGCAGCAGAATGGGTTTATAGGTAGCCAGCCAGCTCCTTGCCAGCTCAGTTGTTTCATTGTGCTCCATGGCAGAGATTTGGTACTTTTCTGCCAGTACTTTTTGGAAGCTGCCAAGCGGGATATGTTTTTCCATGCTGATGGTAGCGGATTGTGCTTCTTTGGATACTTCCACCCGGGTAACGCCGGGCACCATCAATAAGCCGCTCTTTACTTTTGCCTCGCAATTGCCACAGGTCATGCCGGTAATTCTATAGGTATGTGTCATGATTGATTTGTTTTGACACAAAGCTACCCAGGTGTACAGGGCATGCTGTTACGCAATTCCGGATATGATTTGTAAGATTTATAGTTCTTCTATGTTTTTGCGCTTGTGTTCTTTCAGCGACTTGAAGTAACTGGGGGTAAAGCCGGTTATTTTTTTGAACTGGTTGGATAGATAGGCCACACTGCTGTAGTTTAACCGGTGGGCAATTTCTGACAGGCTTAATTCATCGTATACCAGCAGCTCCTTTACTTTTTCGATGCGCTGGTTGATATAATATTTTTCAATGGTGGTACCTTCCACGTCTGAAAAAAGGCTGCTTAGATAGTTATAATCCTGGTGAATTTTTGAACTAATAAATGCAGAAAGATTGAGCTTGGTGTCATTGTCCGAATAGTGTACCAATGTTACGATGGCTGTTTTTATTTTTTCAATGGTCTGGCTTTTCTTATCATCAATCAGTTCAAACCCCAGCGTTTTTAATGAAATGTCCAGCTGCTGCAACTGGTCTTTGGAAAGATCTTCTTCAATTTCTGCTTCGCCCAGGGTCACAGATAAGGGATGAAGGCCCTTATTTTCCAATTGCGCTTTAACCGCCATTTTGCAGCGGCTGCAAACCATGTTTTTTATATAGAGTTTCATATTCTTATTTTTCTGCCTGTAGCGCTAACAAATTTATGTAAAGCCGGTGGTTGTATACCAATCATGCGTTTAGTGCAGAAAAAGGGGCTCTGTTAAAATCAAAAAAATCCCGGCTGCAGTTTGCGGCCGGGACTATTGTAAAGGTGAGTAAGTTGCTTAATTATTCAGCATCAGCGGCATTACCAGCATCAGCAGCTCTTCGCCTTCTTCCGCTTCAGTAGGTTTAATGATGCCCGCTTTGGTGGGGGTAGACAATTCCATTCTTACCTCGTCGCTGTCGGCGCCACTCAGCATTTCAATCAGGAATTTGGCGTTGAAAGCAATGCCCAGGTCTTCGCCATCGTACTGGCATTTCATTCTTTCGTTTCCTTCAAAGCTGAAGTCGACATCCTGTGCGGCCAGCTGCAGTTCGCTGCCCTGTATGTTTAATACTACCTGGTTGGTGCTTTTATTACTGAAGACCACCACACGGCGCAGGGCGCCCTGGAAATCACTTTTGTTTACAATCAGTTTATAGGGATTGTCTGCGGGGATAACCACTTTATAATCAGGGAAGCGGGCATCTATGAGGCGGCAACTCATCTGGGTGTTGCCATGTTTTACAAAAAGGTGGTTACTGTTGTAGCTGACGGTAATCTCGTCTTCATTAAAAGGCAATACGCTTTTTAGCAGAGAGAGCGGCTTTTTGGGAACGATGAAAGAGTCTGCTTTTGGGCAGGCTACATCTGTTCTTTTATACCTTACCAGGCGGTGCGCATCGGTGGCAACAAACTGGATGTATTTTTTATCCAGTTCAAAGAAAACACCGGTCATGGCTGGACGAAGATCATCATTGCTTACTGCAAAAAGGGTTTTATTGATACCGGTTACCAGGGCGTTGGAGGTCATGGTAAAAGAAGTAGTATCATCTGCCGCCGGCTCTTTGGGGAAATTGTCCGGGTTCTCACCCATTACCTTGTACTTTCCGTTGTCGCTGGTAAGTTCTACCCCAAAGTTTTTATCGATGTTGAAAGTGAGGGGTTGATCGGGTATGTTTTTTAATGAATCCAGCAATATTTTACCGGGGATACACACTTTTCCGCTGTCTTTTGCCTCAATATCCATTTGTATGCGCATCACTGTTTCCAGGTCGGTAGCAACAATGGTGAGTTTGTTTTTTTCTATTTCGAACAAAAAATCTTCCAGTATGGGCAACACGGTATTGGCGTTGATGACCCCGCTAATCTGCTGTAAATGTTTTAATAATGCTGAAGACGAAACGATGAACTTCATACGGAGCTTTGATTTGTGACGAAACTACAGATTTTTGACCAATAGCCAACCCGATTTTACAGAAGGTGGATTAATTGTGAGATGTTGATAAACCCCAGAGACGCGATGGCTATTAGGATGTGGAGACGTGATGCATTGCGTCTCTACGAGCCCAAAATCAATTTACCATCCTGGTAAAAGGGCAGCACCGGGGCAAGGTTGGCGCTGAGGCAATAAAGGATGTCTTTTTCCAAACCATAATTAAACAGGCGGTTGTAATGCGAGGCATTTTTAGCTTTCATAAACCCATACAAGTCTTCTCTGGCAGTTGCATACAGGGTTTCGGCCACCTGCGAGGAGTCGCAATTAATATCAAAATGATCCTTTACCTGGCTGATGACGGCGCCGGCAAAAAGCATGTCTTCAATATTCACCCGGTCTTTCCAGGCGGCGCATCCCAGCACAACCGGCAGGTTTTGTGCCAGCAGGTATTCACAAACGGCGCTGAGGTTGGGGAAGGAGCCGGTAATGATTTGTTTGGCCCCTTTATCCAGTGCCATGTGCAGCAGCTTGGTGCCGTTGGTGGTGGTAAGTACCAGGTTTTTGCCTTCAATAAATTCGCGCGGGTATTCAAAAGGCGAATTGCCGTATTCCAAGCCTTCGGCAATTTTACCATCTCTTTCACCGGCGGTAATGCCCTGTATCTGTTTGCTGATTTCTATGCAACGGCTTACACTGTCTACCGGAATTACAGCCTTGGCGCCATTGTACAGCGCGGTGCAAATGGTAGAAGTAGCCCGCAGCACATCTATAATAACAACAATGGAATTGCTGAGATCATACAAACTAATAAGTGCGGGCGAAAACGAAGTGTATAGTGAGGGTCTTGTGGTAGTCATAATGGGCGGCAAAGATACCCCCCAGCCCCCTGAAGGGGGAGTTTTAAGGTCATTTTTTTGATTTTTTTTAGATGAATTATTTTCTGTGATCTACAGGGTAAGGGCGATGTCGTAACGGAGCATTGCTGGATTAATGGGGTAAAACGCACAGCAACCAGTCTGCAAAATAGTTATGCAACTGAGCCTTTCACGGTTGAAAGAATTGAACAAGCGGCTGAGAAAAACAATCTAATGAGATTGACATCCCCCTTTAGGGGTTAGGGGTTTAGGAGAAACTTCCATTTATCTGTTTCCGCAAATTCTTTGATGGCCTGGTTGCGGCGCTCCAGCAGTTTACGGAGATAGCGTTTCAGGAAAACATAATTGACCAGTTTTCCGGCGGTGCCATAGGGGCTCTCAAAAGTAAAGAGGTCAATCATGAGGGTTCCATTTTGAATGGGCTTAAAATGATGCTCATGCTTCATGTCCTTAAAATCGCCGCTCACCATTTCATCGGTAAAAGACTCGGGTATTTTCATGCTGCTGATCTTTACTTTCAGCACCCGCATTTTGCCCAGGTGTTTGGCCTTCCAGGTAACGGTTTCATCCTGTTTAATAAGCCCGGAAGTGGTGCCGGCAACCGCCTGTTCGTTGGTATGCGCCAGCGATTTCTTATGTACGTCGATGCTTCTGCTGAGATCAAAAACCCGTTCTGCGGGCGCGGCTATAAAAGTAGTGAGATGGATAAGTGGCATGGCTTTCATTATAAAGATTGGATTTACCTGGTCTTTAACGCAAAAATCCTTCCAGATTATATCAGCTGAAGGGAAATTTTACCACTTTGGCCTGCAGCAGGCGGTCCCGCACTTTAATGTATATTGAGGTATCCAGATTGGCAAACACGGTGCTTACATAGCCCATGCCAATACCCTTGCCCAGGCTGGGTGCCTGCGTGCCGGAAGTGACTTTTCCAATGGTCATGCCGCTGAAATCTTTTATCTCGTAATCATGGCGGGGAATGCCTTTCTCTATCATTTCAAAACCAACCAGTTTGCGTTCTGGCCCGGCAGCCTTTTGCTCCTCCAGTATGGATTTGGCTGTAAAGTCTTTGCTGAATTTGGTGATCCAGCTCAATCCTGCCTCCAGGGGCGAAGTAGTATCGTCAATATCATTGCCATACAGGCAGTAGCCCATTTCCAGCCGCAGGGTATCCCTGGCGCCCAGGCCAATGGGTTTCAGGCCCTTTGGTCCTGCTGCGGCAAAAATGGCATCCCAGATTTTACCGGCATTATCGTCCTTGTCTTCAAAATAAATTTCTACGCCCCCGGCGCCGGTATAGCCGGTAGCGCTTACCAGCACATTCTCTACCCCCGCAAAAACACCTTTTGCAAAAGTGTAGTATTTCAGGTTCAGTATATCTATCTCCGTTAGCGGCTGCAGTAGTTTGGTAGCATTGGGCCCCTGTATGGCCAGCAGGCAGGTTTTATCGGAGATATTGTGCATCTCCACTTTTTTTGTGTTGTATTTGCTTATCCAGTTCCAGTCTTTTTCAATGTTGGAAGCGTTTACCACAATCATGTATACTTTATTTTCTTCCACGCAGTAGATCAGCAGGTCGTCTACAATACCGCCGGTTTCATTGGGCAGGCAGCTGTATTGTGCTTTACCAGTGGTTAGCTTTGAGGCGTCGTTGCTGGTAACGCGCTGTATCAGGTCCAGCGCATCGGGTCCTTTCAAAACAAATTCTCCCATGTGACTTACATCAAAAATACCCGCATTGGTGCGCACAGCAGCATGCTCATCATTGATGCCCGTATAACTGATGGGCATATTATAACCGGCAAACTCAGCCATTTTTGCGCCCAGCGCGATGTGTTTTTGCGTAAAAGGGGTATTCTTCATGGTAAAATGTGTTGTTGTATCAGCGGCAGCAAAAATAAAGATTGCCGGGCAGAGCGGGGGAAAAAGTTCATAGTCTTTAGTCTGTAGTTCTTAGTCCGTTTGCGCAGCCGGGCCATGCAGGCAAACAATCAAATATCCGGCGTAATTCCGGTGTTTACCGCGCCCGACTTATACGCTACGCCTTATACCATTAAAAAAGCCCCTCATTAAAAAATGACGGGCTGTGTTCCAACTTCAACCCCGCTTGCCAACTGATGGGTTGGTGCAGCGGCATGCAGGTATAAAACATTCAATTTATTCAGGACTTCAGAAAAATCAACACCGGCGAAATAACATGGCTGGTGATTAAGGGTTCATCTGCGGCATCCATTTTATCTTTTGTGTTAAAGGCATTTACTTTGATAACTTCTTTCAATTTCTTTTCCCTGTCAATGCTGTCTTTTAATTCCTGGCGTATTTTGTCTTTTACTTTTTCCCTGATGGAATCTTCCTGCTGTTTGTAACGGTAGCGGCCTTTGTTATTGTTATCAAATTCACCTTCCACTTCTACTTTATCATCGCCCTGGCCTACGATTATTTTGAAGCGTCCGCTTTTTAATTCTACAGGGTCAAGATCACTTACTTTCTTTAAACCATCGGGCGTCATAATGTATTCTGTATCTGCGTCCCAGGAATAATGCTCATCATCATCATTAAAGTCAATGTTCCAGCCTCTGCGGTTATTTACATTTACATCAAACCAGTTATAGTAATCCAGGGTTTTGCTTAGTTGTATTCTTTTGCCAACAGGTATTTCAATTACCAGGAGTACCTGTTGGTTTCTGAATTTGTCGGTACTGGTAACGGCAAATCCTTCAGGCAGATAGAGCACACTATCCAATTGATTAACTACAAAATGAATTTTTTCGGCTGTTTTGGTTGCTGCATCACGGGTATTGCCTCTGCTCAGCCTGATGCGTGTTGCATGAAAACTGCTGTCTTTACTTTTTACCAGCTGTACCCTTACAGTATTCAGCATCAGCGTATCCATGTTGGCGCCGTATACCGGTATATCATCACTGTTGAAGCGAACCCCAAACCAATCGCCATGATAGTAGCTCATGTTAGAACGATTGATATCCACATAAAGCTTGTTCCCGGCGGGTTGTGCAATAGCGATTTTGTCTTCTACCGGTACTCTTACTTTAAAGTTGCGGGCAAATCCACCTATAAGAAAGATGAAGCAAAGCAACCCAACAACCCAAAGGCCCCCGAATATAAAGCCGAGATAATGGTTCTTGGAGCGAACGCTCATGATGCGCCTTACCAGCCAGGTAATAATGGCCACCAGTGGTACACCCAGAAACAATATAAGGGTTGCCCACAGCAGGAAGTCCTGGCCTCCGTTCTCAAATACAAAGTTTCTTAAAGGAAATGCAGCCATTCCGCCAAATATGATGGCCATCAATACCCCGAACAATGAGATGGCAATAATGGCGGCAATAAACAGGAAGAACGCTTTAAAGAGTATGCCAATTATATGGCCTACGCCACTGCCTGCTCTTCTTGCGATGGGTGCAGCATCTTGTCCGAAAGCACTGGCGCGGGTGCCAAATTCCTGGGCGGTTTGTTTTACTTCCTGTCCCCATTTCTCTGCCTTGGTTTTAAAATGTTCCAGATCTTCCTTCACGGTATCGCGGATAGAATTAAGGTCAACTTTTTCTCCGCGCATTTCCAGTTTCTCTGAAGCGGTGGAAGCAAAGGGAACGGCAATCCACAAAATGATATAAGTTACAAACAGGGTGCTGCCCAAAGAGCCGGTAATAACGCGTGGGGCGATGCCAAAATCCCAGTTCATCCAGATAGCATTCATTGTACCGGATATTATACCCAGGATTAGTGGCAGTGCAAAAATCAAACGGGGTATCCACACTTCTATATTAAAGTAAGTAGCCAAGCCGCCGCAAACGCCTGCTAAAACGCGGTCGTCTGCATTGCGGTATAAACGCTTGGTGATATTGGTTTGCAAAGACTGTGAGGGAACGATAATCCAAAGTAATATGTATACCCAGAACAATCCGCCAATCAGGATCACAAAAATGATACGCAAAATAACGGGGTCAATACCCAGGTAATTGGCCAATCCACTGCACACCCCACCCAAAATTTTATCATCTGCATTGCGGTAAAGACGGCCGCGGCCCGCATTGTTAAAATTATAGGCGGTATTGGCAGCGGGTCCTGTTTGTGCCTGCTGCTGGCTGCCCTGGTAAGCACTGCTGTTGTCTGCTGCTCCACCATCCTGTTCTTCAAAATCCTGCGGACGGCCAATGCTGCTGATGACTGCGTTGATATCATCGTCTGTAATGCAGGCGGTACCACGCTTCAGGCGCTCAGAAAAAAGCTCAGCGATGCGGCTTTCAATATCATTGATAATTTCATCACGGCCCTCTTCGTTGGCAAAATACCTTCGCAGGGTGTCTACATATTGCTTCAGGGTGTCGTAGGCCGTTTCTTCAATGGGTATTACCCGGCCCTGAAAATTTATATTGATGATCTTTTTCATTGTACTGCTGTTTTGAGGTTGAAGTTAGAAGGATGGGTTTTGGTTAGTGGTATCGGGCATGCTGTCTGTTTTCTTAGCCAGTGCATTCACCGCGTTGGCCAGTTCTTTCCAGGTAGCTTCCAGTTCATTGTAAAAGACCTGGCCTTTTTCAGTGAGCGAGAAATATTTGCGGGGTGGCCCGGAATTGCTTTCTACCCAGCGATAGGTGAGCATATCGGCATTCTTCAACCGGGTCAACAGCGGGTACAGGGTGCCTTCAAAAATGTTCAGGTTGGCCCCCTTCATTTCCTCCACAATATCACTGGGGTAAGATTCGCCCCGGCGAATGATGGAAAGGATGCAGAATTCCAGGATCCCCTTCCGCATCTGGCTTTGTGTGTTTTTAATATTCATATGCGCTTTTATTTATTTGCCGGGGGCAGGCGGAGAGAAGGATAAGGTTTGATAAGGTTAATGATACTCTACAGCTGCCTGCCTCCGGCGGATGATCTCTTTTCTACTTTGACGATACAAACATAGTGAAAGTTTCAGTACTATGCAACACAAAGTACCAACCAAAGGAAGGTAATCTTTATAAAAAGATAACGGGCTTTGACTGAGAAGGCCTGCAGTAAAGGTTTTTAGGGGAAAAAGTAAGTAAAAATATTTTTTGAATGATTGTACCAATGGCCAAAAAAAAGGATAAACGGTATAAAAAAAACCCGGCTGCGGGCCGGGTTGTATAAAAATTGACAGCAGGTTTTATTTTTTTAACCCAATTTCCCGCAGCCGCTCGTCCAGGTATTCTCCGGCAGTGGCATCCTCATAGGCTTTGGGATGGCTTTTATCTATGGTGCTTTCCAGGCAGGCCAGGCTCATTTCACTGCGGGGGTGCAGGAAAAACGGAATGGAAAACCGGGATGTATGCCAGAGTTCACGGGGCGGGTTCACCACGCGGTGGGTGGTGGATTTCAATTTATTATTGGTGAGGCGCTGCAACATATCGCCCACGTTTACCACAATCTGGTCGGGCAAGGAAACGGCTTCTACCCACTCATTTTGTTTGGTCAGAATCTGCAAGCCGCCAGCGGAGGCACCCACCAGCAGCGTAATAAGGTTGATGTCTTCATGCTGTTCTGCACGTATGGCCGATTTTGGTTCTGCAAGAATGGGCGGATAATGAATGGCCCTTAATATAGAATTGCCATTGCGTACATGGGCGTTAAAATAGTTTTCGTCAAGGCCAAGATAGAGGGCGATGGCCTGCAACAGCGCCTTACCGGATTTTTCAAAAGCCTTATAGGTTTTATTTAAGGTAGGTGTAAAAGCAGGAATTTCTTTGATCAATACATTATCGGGGTATTCAGCCTTAATTGGATCGCCATCTTCTACCATTTGCCCGTGTTGATAGAATTCTTTCAGGTCCGGCGCATCGCTGCCCTTAGCATGTTCTTTACCAAAAGAAGTATATCCGCGCTGGCCCGCCAGTCCGGCCACTTCGTAACTTCTTTTTTTATCTAATGGCAGCGCAAAAAATTGCTGCACATATTTGTACAGGTCGGCAATCAATTCTTCCGGTATACCATGGTTGGTCACTGCTACAAAACCTACGTCTTCGTAGGCTTTGCCCAAATTGTTTACAAACTTTTGTTTTAACTGCGGATCGCCACTCAGGAAATCTGCCAGGTTAACTACAGGTATGCCCATATTGGTAAATTTTATGGTGAAAAGAAGCCTGTAAATGTACAAAATTATTTTACCCCAAAACTGCAGGGCAGGTTACCGTAATAACAAAAGGGTAAGGGTTCCTGATGGCATTCTTTAGCAAAACGAAAACATATTTTCAGTACCCTGTGAACACGAGAAACCTTAATTTTAAAAAATGTACAGATTAGAAAACCAACTATTCCTATTCCTTTTCATTTTGTTTTTTACTGGTTGTACGCCGCAATACGCAAAGTTTACCAGTCAGTACCAGGGCAGTGCAGTCAGCACCAGCGCTTTGCCCGATTACAGCAACCTGTTTTACTGGGCGGCACATCCCTGGAAAAAAGATCCTTCAGACAGTGTGCCCAAGCCTCTGCGCGAAGGGTATACTGTTGACTCAAGCGCCGATGTGTTTTTCATCTACCCCACCACGCTTACTGACCCCAGCGACCAACGCTGGAATGCAGACATCAATGATGCAGCCATTAATGCAAAGACGGATTATTCTCCCATACTCTACCAGGCCAGTGTTTTTAACAACTACCGGGTATTTTCTCCGCGCTACCGTCAGGCGCATGTGCGGTCTTATTTTTCAACAGATACCCTTAATGCAAGAGCGGCTTTTGATACCGCCTATGAGGATATCAGGGCCGCTTTTCAATACTACCTGGCGCATTTTAACAGCGGGCGGCCCATTGTAATTGCTTCGCACAGCCAGGGAAGCACGCATGCACAAAGGTTGCTGAAAGATTTTTTTGAAAACAGTGCCCTGCAAAAGCAATTGGTAGTGGCTTATGTGCTGGGCATGTATATTCCGCCTACCCAGTTTACCACATTAAAAATTTGTAACGATTCTTTGCAAACCGGTTGTATCTGCGCCTGGCGCACCCTGAAAAAAGACTATGAGCCGGAATATGTGGTAAAGGAAAAAGGCTCCTGTTTGGTAAATAACCCACTTACATGGAGCACTCAACCAGCTTATGCTGTAAATACACTGAATGAAGGTTCCGTATTGCAGAACTTCAATAAAATCAGAACTCATGTAACCGATGCCCAGATTCATGACGGAGTATTATGGATTGGCAAGCTGCACATGCCTGGTGGGTTCTTAATAAGGAAGAAGAATTTTCATATCGGGGATATCAATATTTTTTACCTGAATATCAGGAAAGATGTTGTAAGAAGGGTGAAAAACTTTGGCACAGCTGTTACCGCCCTAACCCCCCG
>JANPGT010000112.1:0-14924 GCA_031424135.1 Chitinophagaceae bacterium | reverse complement strand
GCCCGGTCTTGCACTGGCCGCAGTATCTTCTATTTCGTTCCTGGGTTTTCTAATAGGTCCGCCATTAATTGGTTTTATTGCAGAAGCAGCAGGACTTCGGTTCTCTTTTGCATTGATAGCTGTAATTGGACTGTTCCCCGCGCTTTTGGCCAATAAGGTGAAGGAGTCGTGAGTCAATTTTTGGACCTCTAAAATTAATTTGAAAATGATGCTCCCGGGACATTTCCGGGGGCATTTTTGTTTGCGCTACATAAGTTTTTGAAGGCAGTTGTATAAGTTATAATTTAGAGACGCTAATCACTCAAACTATTACTATTATGCGCAGGCTTATTTTTTGTACCGGCATTATATTGCTCTCCTGTTTTTTATTTGGCTGGATGAGTTTCACAAAACCTCTAAAAAATAATGCCATTACTTTTGCAACCACTGTCTATGCTGACAGTGCTGAAAAAAATTACCAGAATTTTTGCGGCGGCTGCCATGGTGAAAAAATGGACGCATTTGTAGACCGCCAGTGGAAACACGGCAGCAGTAAAGCAGATATGTTTAAGGGCATCAAGTTTGGTTATGCCAACGAAGGCATGCCGGCCTTTGATTCCGCTTTTTCAGACAAAGCCATTAATGAACTGGCCGATTATATTGTAAAGGGTGTAGAAAATGTAAAGAAGTATAATTTTCAAAATAATATTGTTATCAAAGAAAATTATTTTCCTTCTGCGGGTATGGCGGTAAAGCTGGATACCGTTGTTAAAAATATAAAAGTGCCATGGGGCATTGCTTTTTTACCGGGCGGAGATTTACTGGTGACAGACAGAAACGGTAAACTATACAGGAAATCTGCGCAGCACTCTTTAGACAGCATTGCTGGTGTACCGGAGGTATTGGCAGAAGGGCAGGGTGGTTTGCTGGACATTGTACTGCACCCGCAGTTTGCCAAAAACAGGTTTATTTATTTGTCTTATTCAGCACCTAAAAAAACAGACTCAGGCATTGTAGCCACTACGGCAATTATGAGGGCCGTGCTGGAGGGTAACCGCCTGACAGGGCAGAAAGTGATTTTCGAAGCGCTGCCGTATTCAAAAACCCGCCACCATTACGGGTCAAGAATGGTATTTGGGCGCGATGGAAAATTGTATTTTTCAGTAGGTGAACGTGGTAACGAAAAAGAAAACCCGCAAACCATCAAAAATGATTTGGGGAAAATTCACCGCATCAATGACGATGGAACGATACCTGCCGATAATCCCTTTGTACATACTGCGGGCGCCAAAGGATCTATTTACTCTTATGGGCAACGCAACCCACAGGGATTGATTGTGTATCCGCCCACAGGCGCTATCTGGGAAACTGAACACGGTCCCAGGGGTGGAGATGAATTGAATCATATTAAAAAAGGTGCCAACTATGGCTGGCCGGTAGTTACTTTCGGCATTAATTACAATGGTAAAATCATTTCAAAAAATTCTTTACAACCAGGCATAGAACCCCCGCTTAATTACTGGATTCCCTCTATTGGTCCAAGCGGATTAGCCTTTGTAGAAGGCAACCGTTATCCGCAATGGAAAGGAAACCTGATGGTAGGTTCGCTGCGGTTTAAATACCTGGCCCGTTGCCGGCTGCAGGGAAACAAAGTGGTACAACAGGAAATGCTGCTAAAAAATATTGGCCGGCTGCGCGATGTAAGAATGGGCCCCGATGGATATATCTACATTGCTGTAGAAAACCCTGGTTATGTGTTCAGGCTGGTGCCTGTGGCGAAGAGGAAGTCGTGAGCGCGTGAGGAATTTTTTTGGAAACGCAAGTTATGAAATTGGGCAGAATTTTGTTGGATTCTCTAAGCCCCCGAGGGGCGTCATATGATTAGACGGAGTGAAACCCCGGGTAGGCAGGCAAGTGTTTTTCAACGCCGGAGGGGTTGAAAATTTACAATAAAGCTGCAAAGGAATAGTCGTAGACGGGGTTGCACGCCAACGTCCGCGTTACCTTTTTCCCTCTCTGGATACTATGTGATAAATTCTACTCCTTTTCTCTTTCGCCTCTTAGCTTATCTTCGTGTCTGCATGAATCATCTGAAGGCCGTTAATAAATATTTCTATAGATACCGCTGGCGGTTGCTGCTGGGTATTGTTTTTATTACACTCTCCAACTATTTCCGGATACTCAGTCCGCAATTATCCGGCTATGTAGTTGATAAAGTAGAGCAATCCATCCGCAGTTCAGTAGAAAAAATACCTGCCGGAAACATTGGCCGTGTGGCCAATTACGATGTGCTGGTGCAGGCGATCATTGCACGGCTTGACAGTGGCACCCAAAGTTTTTCCGGAAAAATTATTGTATGCGGCATTACCCTGCTGGTACTTGCTTTACTGGGTGGCTTCTTTATGTTCCTGATGCGGCAAACCATTATTGTGATGAGCCGCCTGATTGAATATGATCAGAAAAATGAAGTGTACCGGCATTACCAGCAGCTGGATGCAGCATTTTACAAACGCAACAGCACGGGCGATTTAATGAACCGCATCACCGAAGACGTCAGCAGGGTAAGAATGTATACCGGTCCTGCCACCATGTATTTTATTAACCTGGCCGTTACCATAGGGTTCAGTATTTTCTTTATGGTCAGGGAAAACAGCATGCTTACGCTGTATGTTTTATCGCCCCTGCCCATTCTGGCCATTACCATCTACTATGTAAACACCATCATTCATAAAAGGAGTGAACGCATACAGGCACTGCTGTCTGACTTAACCACCACCGCGCAGGAATCGTATTCTGGCATACGCGTTATCAAGTCTTTTGTGCAGGAAAAAGCCATGATGGGTTTTTTCAATAAAAACAGCGAAGATTATAAAAACAATGCCATTGGTCTTTCAAAAGTGGAGTCTATCTATTTTCCTTCCATGGCCCTGCTGATTGGTCTCAGCACGCTGCTGACTATTATGATTGGCGGTATATATGCGTTGCAGGGACATGCAGAAGTAACCACCGGTACCATTACGGAGTTTGTCATGTATGTAAACATGCTTACGTTTCCGGTTAGCGCCATCGGCTGGACGGCCAGTATGATACAGCGTGCAGCGGCTTCGCAAAAAAGACTGAACGAATTCCTGGATACAAAACCAGATATACAGGATGCGCCGGGCGTAGCAACGCCCGTGCTGCTGGGCGATATTGTCTTCGATAAAGTGAATTTCACCTATCCGGATACCGGCATCCGTGCCATCCGCGATTTCTCTTTTCACATAGGCAGGGGGCAGAAAGTAGCCATTATTGGGGCTACCGGCAGTGGTAAATCTACGGTGGCGCAGCTCTTGCTGCGCATGTACAACCCCGATAGCGGCAGCATTCTGTTCGACGGAACTGATATTAAAAATATTGCGCTCCGGTCACTACGCCAGCAGGTAAGTTACGTGCCCCAGGATGTTTTTCTTTTCAGTGATACGGTTGCCGGCAATATTGGCTTTGGACTGGAAGCAGTGACATTTGACAGGGTAGCGCAGGCTGCGGCAGATGCCAGTGTAGACAGGGAAATAAAAGGTTTTGCCCAGCAGTACAATACCATGATTGGTGAAAGAGGGGTAACACTCAGCGGGGGACAAAAACAGCGCATTTCTATTGCCCGTGCCCTGGTAAAAGACCCCCACCTGGTGATATTTGACGACTGCCTGAGCGCGGTGGATGCCAAAACGGAAAATGAGATTATCAGCAATCTGTATCGCTTCCTGCAGCAAAAGACAGCCATTATTATCACCCATCGCATCTTTTCTTTGTTTGATTTTGACAATATACTGGTGCTGGACGACGGCAAAATTGTAGAACAGGGCAGGCATACAGACCTGCTTGCAAGGAATGGCTACTACCGGCAATTGTATGATGAGCAGCAGCAACAGGAGCATGGAAATGGCCACCAGCCTGCGTAACAGCGTTTTTGGGCAAACGTCCAGCGCCTGGCTGTTGCAGTATTTACTACTAAAAACCGTGGGTACCGGTAACGGATAGTTGGCTTCCCGCTACCCGGATTTGCGGGGGAACGCAGATTGCTTAAAATCAAGACCAGAAAAGAGTTTTCAAATTTTGCCAGTTCTAAAACAATATTATATTTGTAACACATTATACAAACCAATATTTCGATAAACTGAAAATTTTTACAACTGTGGCGTACGACAACAACAATGAAAAGCGGATGGAAAGTGTTTACAGCAAGCGTATCCGGGCTGGTAAAAGAAGAACGTATTTTTTTGATGTACGGGCCACCCGTAGTAACGATTACTACCTCACTATTACAGAAAGCCGTAAGAAGTTTGAAGGAGAGGGATACGACAGGCACAAGATCTTCCTGTACAAGGAGGATTTCAATAAGTTTATCAAAGGGTTGGTAGAAGCGGTGGATTATGTAAAGACGGACTTAATGCCCGACTTTGATTTCGATGCATTTAACCACGACCAGCCGGTTGGAGAAATGGAAGGTGAAGAAACCACTATTATTGCTGCTGTAACACCTGCTCCCCAACCGGTAGCAGAAGTACCCGTAGTTCCGGAAGAAACCAGTAGTGTACCCAATACCAGCGCTACTGAAGAAGTAGATAAGTGGTAATCAATATAGTATAGATTTTTTTTAGTCGATAACGCCCCTCTTTATGGAGGGGCTTTTTTTTGTATGTATTAAATAAAATTAATTTTATTGCGTTCTATGCAATACTATGAATTGCCAAAAAATCCTGTTTTCCCTCCTTGCCATATTGGCTATTGCAACAACATTTGCCCAGCCTATCTGTGGCTTTGATGGCATCCATCAGAGAAACCTGCAGCAGGACCCTGCTTACCGGAAGCGGGTGGAACTTTCCGATGCCAGTCTCCGTAAATATATCCAGGCGCATAAAAGTCAGCTGGAAGCCAGGGTGGGCGCCGGCACTGCCGCATTGTATACCATACCGGTAGTAGTTCATATTGTGCATACAGGTGGGGCACTGGGTTCTTTGTACAACCCTACAGACGCGCAGATAACGGGCGCCATTAATTATTTGAACCATGTATATGATGGTACCGATCCCACGCTTATCGGAGGGGTAGGAGATATGCAGATACAATTTGCGCTGGCCCAGCGGGATCCCAATTGCAATCCTACAACCGGCATCAATCATATAGACGGATCCGGCATTAGCGGTTACACTGCTGGTGGAATAAACTATTCAGCCTCCGGGGGAACTGCTGAGCTTAATGTGAAAAATCTTATACGCTGGCCGGTAACTGATTATTAT
The DNA here is from genome assembly GCA_031424135.1 of Chitinophagaceae bacterium. Lineage (GTDB taxonomy): Bacteria > Bacteroidota > Bacteroidia > Chitinophagales > Chitinophagaceae > JACMLD01. Next base: position 9,666 of record JANPGT010000112.1, on the reverse strand, counting down.
AATATCTGGATAGTAAACAAGATTGATGGCAAAGACGGTACTTCGGGTCAGTTTATAGCAGGCTATGCCTATTTTGCTGTTGGTGCATCTGCCAGTGTAGATGGTACCGTAATGCTGGCCACGCAAATGGTAACAGGTCAAAAAACCCTGCCCCATGAAATAGGCCATGCTTTTGGCTTGTACCATACATTTGAGGGTTCTGCAAATAGCAGTTCCTGTCCTGCCAACAGCGACTGTACTACAGATGGAGACAGGGTATGTGATACAGACCCTGTAAGCGATAATTTAACAGCAGGTGTATATGATTTTACCTGCCGTACAGGAGCCAATACCTGTGCAGGTGGCGCGCCGTTCAGTATTAATACCGAATCTAACTTCATGGCTTATACTAACTGTTATACCCTGTTCACCGCAGGACAGAAAGCCAGGGCATTGGCCACCCTGGCAGGAGAACCCAACAGGGTTAGCCTTACTACTTCATTAGGCGCCACTCCCACTACCAGTGGCTGTGCCCCTAAGATTAATTTTGAAGCAGCAGCGGGCCAGGCAACAGAGACTACGGCTGCAACAGCAGATTGCCGCCCTTATAAAGACTACACCTATAATATGGTGATCGGCAACGATCCCAGTCAACCTGCTACTGCCACCCTGAATATTTCCGGTGGCACAGCTACAGAAGCGGTAGATTTTGCAGTTACTACCAACGGCGATTTTGCCGCTCCCAGTAAAACCCTTTCTTTTCCGGCAGGCGTTCATACAGCCAGGTCTTTTACCATCAGGATATACGATGATGCAATTGTGGAATCTGGTGAAACATTTACACTTGGCTTTACCGTGAATAATGGTGGCGGTACCGCAATAAAAGGAGATGGTACTACTGCACTCACATTTACCATTAGTGATAACGATGCCGCGCCATTTGGTCCCGGCAATATTACAATGTCAGTTGGATCCAGTGCCGGTTCTGCCGCAAGTCCCTTTAAAGGCTCCAGTGCGAAAGAGAAAACGCAGCTTATTTATAAAGCCCCGGAATTAACCGCCGCCGGGCTGAGAGCGGGTAATTTTACCGGGCTCTCATTTAATCTCATAAAAAATAGTGGTGCATCGTTTGTTTATACCGGGCTAACCATTAAAATAGGACAAACGTCCAACGGTTCTTTATACAATGGTGCCGGTGAATTTCCCCTCAGTGATGCCGGCTTTACCACAGTATACAGTCAGAATTATACCACTGTAAATGGTCTCAACAGCTTTACATTTTCTACCCCTTTTACCTGGGATGGAGTGTCAAATGTAGTAGTGGAAGTTTGTTACGACAATGGCGCTGCAACCAGCGCAGACGATAATTGCCTTGCTTACTTAGACGGTTCAACTACCGCCAGTTTTGCGTTTGCAGCCATTAACTGTTCTACCGCGTATAGTGGGTTCGGCTATTTTCCTAATGGGGTAAAGCCAATTATTCAGTTTGTATATGCAGATCCGGGTACACAGGTGCAAACAGTACTGAACACCTCCAGGCAGGAATACCTGGGACCCAACGCAGATGTTTATTTTTATGACCAGGCCACCGGAAAATTAATGGCCCGTATTGCCAACAGCAGCAGTTTTGACTATGGCTGCACACAGGTGGTGATTGACCGCAATATTGCAAGCGCGGGCGCCAATGCAGTGGCTTTCTGGAATAACAATGCCGCCAACTACCTGATGAGCAGAACGCTCAGAGTAATACCCACTACCAATAACCCTGCAGGCAGTTACCAGATTTCCCTGTATTATTCACAAGCGGAAATTAATGGATGGCAAACTGCCACCGGGCAGAATATAAGCAGTGCACAACTGGTAAAAGTTGCTACTCAAATCAGCAATGTTACACCTGCTTCTCCTGGTGCAGGGGGCGCTGTTACGCTGGCTACCCCTGTGGTATCTGCGTTGGGTACCAATACGGTGCTTACAGCGGCTTTCAGCAATGGCTTCTCCGGCTTCGGCGCCGGTGTGGCAGGAGTGGCGCTGCCGGTTCACCTGCTGGATTTTAAAGCAAAACTTGTTTCAAATGCGGTGGTCCTGGACTGGATTACTTCTTCTGAAATCAACAGCTATTATTTTGATGTGGAGCGTTCTTACGATGGCATCAGTTTCACGAAGGCAGGAACAGTAAATGCTGCGGGCAACAGCAGTCTTCCATTAAATTATTCTTTTAATGATCCATCAGTTGCACAGGAAAATAATTTTTACCGGTTAAAACAGGTGGACAGGGATGGCAAATGGGAGTATAGTAAAGTACTGGCTATCCGTTACCAGGGCAAAACCAACAGGTTCAGGGTCATTAATAATCCATTTACAGATAATATAGACATTGAATTCAGCAAATCGCAATCCGGAAACCTGCTTATTAAGTTGCTGGATGCTGCCGGTAAAGAAGTTTATCGTACCACGCAGGCTGCTACCGGCCAATCCAGGCTGCGCGTAAATACCGCAGGTAAAAATATCAGTGCCGGAATCTACGTACTCCAGGTAACCACCAACCAGGAACAGTTTGTAGAAAGAGTAATGAAACAAAAATAAACGGAAGGTCTGTTGACAGGTGCATAAAAAATCCCCGGTGTTTTGTACACCGGGGATTTTTTTATGGCATTGTGTAATAGCTATTTTTTAGAAGGATTGCGGTATAGAGGATTGGGCATCCTGCTTGCCGGGGCCTGCCTGAAATCACGACTGCCAGGCATTTTCTCAACCCCTTGCATATCCGGTACCAGTACCGCCATATTATCCAGCTGCATATTGTACACAGTGCCTCTTGAGGTTTTATTGATAATAGTGGCCCCAGGATTGACCCCTTCAAATGTTTTCATGTTTTCAGCCAGCAATGCGTTGGGGGCAGGTGGTAGCAGTGGTTGGAAAGGTTGGGAGAAACTGCGGAACAAAGAATCAAGCTTTTCCTTATTGTAAGGCAACGGGTCACCCTGTTTCTGTGCAAAAGCACCTGCAGCTGTACACAACAGCAATGCAATAAGCTGGTTGATTCTTTTCATGGCAATAAAGGTTTGTATACTAAAGTTATGCTATTCCCTTGCTTTTTTGAACGCATTTATTAAACCGTTGGTAGAGCTGTCGTGGCTGTTTACGGCGGCATTATTTTCCAGTTCCGGCAGTATTTTTCCAGCCAGCTGTTTACCCAGTTCAACGCCCCACTGATCAAAGCTGAAAATATTCCAGATAACGCCCTGTACAAATATTTTATGCTCGTACAGCGCTATTAACTGACCCAATGTAAAGGGTGTTATTTTTTTTACCAGGAAAGAGTTGGTAGGGCGGTTGCCTTCAAACTGTTTATGGGGTAACAGTTTGGCAATGGCTTCGGGCGCCATGCCTGATTTTTCAAGCTCCGCTTTTGCTTCTGCGGCTGTTTTGCCGTTCATCAGTGCCTGTGTCTGCGCAAAGAAATTAGACAGCAGCTTGGTATGGTGATCGGCAATAGGATTGTGGCTGATGGCCGGCGCAATAAAATCGCAGGGAATTAATACGGTGCCCTGGTGAATCAGCTGGTAGAAAGCATGCTGGCCATTGGTACCCGGTTCTCCCCATATAACGGAACCCGTCTGGTGGTCTACACGTTCGCTGCTGCGCGATACATATTTGCCGTTGCTTTCCATATTACCCTGCTGAAAATAAGCAGCAAAGCGGTGCAGGTACTGGTCGTACGGAAGAATGGCTTCACTTTGTGCACCAAAAAAATTGCTGTACCACACACCCAGCAATGCCATCAGTATGGGTATGTTTTTTTCAGGTGCTGTATTTTTAAAATGGGTATCTGTATCATGCGCACCTTTCAATAAGGCTTCAAAATTATCGTAGCCCACGGTAAGGGCAATGGATAAACCAATGGCGCTCCATAGAGAATAGCGGCCACCCACCCAGTCCCAGAATTCAAACATATTGGCTTTGTCGATGCCAAATTTTACCACGTCTTTTTCATTGGTAGAAAGGGCGGCGAAATGTTTGGCAATATGCGCTTCGTCTTTAGCAGTTTGCAGGAACCAATGCCTGGCGGTATTGGCATTGGTCATAGTTTCCTGGGTGGTAAATGTTTTGGAAGCAATGAGGAAGAGCGTCTCTTCTGCGTTTACTTTTTTTAGTGTCTCTGCAATATGGGTAGCGTCTACATTGGAGACAAAATAAGGCTGTATATTTTCTTTCCAGTAAGGTTTTAATGCTTCGGTCACCATTACGGGACCAAGATCGCTGCCGCCGATGCCAATATTTACGATATAACGGATAGGCTTACCTGTATATCCTTTCCATTCACCGCTGTGGATCTTTGCGCAGAAGCCCTTCATTTGTGCCAGTACTTTTTGTACATCGGGCATCACGTCTTTACCATCGCTGAGAATGGGTTGGCCGGAGAAATTCCTGAGGGCGATGTGCAGTACGCTGCGGTTTTCTGTTTCGTTTATTTTCTCACCAGCGTACATAGCTTTGATGGCTTCGGGCAGCTGGCATTCGGTGGCCAGTTGCTGCAGCAGCTGCCAGGTAACTTCGGTAGTAATATTTTTGGAATAATCGAAAAGGATATCACCGAACTGCAATGAATACTGGCTAAACCTTTCTGTATTTACTGCAAACAGCGAGCGCAGCTGCGTTTGTTTCATTTCACTGTTATAATGCTGTTGTAATTGCTGCCAGGCGCTGGTGGTGGTAGGACTGATACGTGGGAACATAGACGAATAACTATTTATAAAGCCTTGAATAATGATTTGCTGTACAAAAGTGCGACGCAACAATGTAAAATAGCAGTACAAAAGCTGGCATCAGCATGCTTATATTGACGAACAGGGACATGCGGTATTCCAGGCCCCTGTTTATACCGCAATGTAAACCAAAATGCAAAGCGCACAAAGCAGTTTATTTGCTATTGACGGAACAAAAAAAACGCGAAGTACCTTAGTCCTTTGCGTTTTTAACTGCTCATAGCGCATAGCTAAAAGCTTGCAGCTTATTTCTTCAGCTGCTTTACTGCCTCAATTATTTTGGGCACCACTTCAAAAGCATCGCCTACAATACCATAATCGGCTGCTTTAAAGAAGGGAGCTTCAGGGTCTTTATTGATAACTACAATGCACTTGCTGCGGTTTACGCCTGCCAGGTGCTGTATGGCACCGGAGATGCCAATGGCAATGTATAAATTAGGCGCAATGGCAAGACCTGTTTGTCCTACATGCTCGTGGTGCGGACGCCAGCCGATGTCAGCTACAGGGCGGCTGCAGGCAGTGGCGGCATGTAATAGTTTCGCCAATTCTTCAACCATGCCCCAGTTTTCGGGACCTTTTAACCCGCGGCCTGCACTTACCACTACTTCCGCTTCTGCCAGCGATACTTCGCCACTTACTTTGTTTACCGCGGTCACTTTTACTTTGGCGGCATCTACGGTGGCGTTCAGGGCCACCACTTCAGCAATACCTTCTGTGGCTACTGTTTTATAGGCGTTGGGACTAAGCGAAATTATTTTGATGGCAGTAGTAACACTGATATTGGCGAAGGCCTTTCCGCTGAAAACATTTTTCTTTACGGTGAAGCCATTGCTGGTGTTGGGCAAGGCTACCGCGCCTGCAACCAATCCGGCTTTAAGGCGGGCCGACAAACGCGGGGCAATCGCTTTTCCATCTACGTTATTGGAGAAAACAACTACCGTGGCGCCACTGGCTGCTACTGCCTGTGCAATTACTTTGGTATATACCTGCGAATCGAAATTATTCAGCGCTTCGTTATTAACGTGGTGTATTTTTTTAACACCATATTTACCCAGTGCTGCAAGATCTTCCCTGCTGCTGCCCAGCACCACGCCTTCAGCAATAGTATTTAACTGCGCGGCTATGGCAGCGCCGTAGGTAATGGCTTCCAGCGATGCTTTTTTTACATGACCTTCGGCCTGATCTATAAATATTAAAACGCTCATAAGAATAATTAAAAATGTGATAAATGTGGAAATGTGAAAATTGCAAATTCAAAATGTGGAAAATGTATAAATATGAAAGCGGGGCAATTCTTTTGCTGCATTTTCATATTTCTCACATTTTCATATTTCCACATTTATATGGCTTTTGCTTCTTCGTGCAGTAGCCTTACCAGTTCTGCAGGGTTGTCGGGCGAAACCAGTTTTACACCGGCTTTGGCGGGCGGTAAGCCAAAATCTGCCACGGCAGTAAGGGCTTCTGTTGTTACGGGTTCTTTTACTTTCAGTGGTTTGGTACGGGCCCCCATAATGCCTTTCATATTGGGGATGCGCTGCTCGGCCATGCCCTTCTGGCAACTAACGGTAAGGGGCAGGCTCACTTCACATACTTCCTCACCGCCTTCAATCTCGCGGGTGATGGTAGCGGTGGTACCGCTGATATCAAAATGGGTGGCCAGGGATACATAGGGCTGTTCCAGCAGTTCTGCTACCATGCCGCCGATGGAAGACCCGTTATAATCGATGGTTTCTTTTCCCGTAAAAATCAGGTCGTACCCACCTTCTTTGGCAACGGCGGCAATCTGCGATGCAATTACAAAACTATCGTGGTTGTCTGTGTTTACGCGGATGGCTTCATCGCCGCCCAGTGCCAGGGCTTTGCGTATAATAGGGTCTGCGTCGGCAGCACCCACGGTTACCAGGTGGATTACAGTGGCAGGGTCTTTTTCTTTCAGTTCGATGGCGCGTACCAGGGCGTACCATTCATCGTAGGGGTTGATGATCCACTGCACGCCAGTTTCGGCGAATTTCGTATTGTTATCTGTGAAGGCTATTTTTGCCGTGGTGTCCGGCGTCTTACTGATGCAGACCAGTATCTTCATGGGAGCAATTTTTAGATTTTAGTAAAAAAGGCATAAAAGTTGTTTATGCAACTAAAACAAAGATAAGGCGGGGCCACTATATTTCAAAACAAGCGGGTAAAATTAATTCGGCGTTTAATGGACAGGCTAGCACGTTTACAGGACTTATTGAAAGCCAATCCGGGCGATAATTTCCTGGAGCATGCCCTGGCGCTGGAGCATATAAAAGCCGGCGATGACCCAGGTGCCAGGCAGGTTTTTGAGGGTATTCTGACCAGGGATCCCGGTTATATTGGATCTTATTATCATTTGGGCAAATTGCTGGAGCGTACCGGCGCCACGGCACTGGCCATTCAGTGGTACGAAAAGGGAATGGAGGCTGCCAAAACAGCCTCAGATCATCATGCCCTGGGCGAATTGAGGGCCGCGTATGAAGATTTGGTGTTTTAACCATAGCGACGCAATGCGTTGCGTCTGCACATTTAAAAAGAAGAACATGAACTGGTCAAAATTGCAATTGATAATTACCCCTTTATTTGGGTTGGTGCTGGTAGCGGTGGGAATTAGAAGCCTTATGAAACAGCGGAAGAATCAGAAAAAGCCGTAATAGGGCCACTTAATTACAATCATTATATTTTAGTTGTTGGTAATAAGGCCAACAACGGCGACAAACGCCGGTAAGAGCGACAAAAACCTCATGAGTCTTCTTCAAAAATTTCAACAATACGTTGCGCAGGAAAATCTTTTCTCCCCCAAAGATACCCTGTTGCTGGCCGTTAGCGGAGGCATAGATTCTGTAGTGCTCTGCGAACTTTGTCAGCAGGCCGGTTATGATTTTGTGATGGCGCATTGCAATTTCCAGTTAAGGGCAGGGGAGAGTGAAAGAGACGAATTTTTTGTGCGGCAGCTGGGAGAGAAATACGGTAAACAGGTGCTGGTAAAAAGATTTGAAACGGAACAGTATGCGGCCAATCATAAAGTTTCAATACAGGTGGCTGCGCGTGAACTTCGTTATGCCTGGTTCCTTTCTTTAGTCGATAGTCGTGAGTCGATAGTCAGTAGTCAGGAGTCAGGAGTCGATAGTCGGGAGTCGGGAGTCGGTAGTCAAAGCCCTGGGAATACAGAAGCGCTTTCTGACGAATCACGTCTCACCACTCACGCCTCACCACTCACGACTGACGCCTCACGCCTCAACACTCACCACTCACCACTCACGTCTCACGTGCTCACTGCCCATCACCTGGACGACAATATCGAAACCCTGCTGATGAATTTTTTCAAAGGCACGGGCATTGCGGGTTTAAGGGGTATGTTACCAAAGCAGGGTAAGATCATCCGCCCGCTGTTGTTTGCCGGTAAAGAGGCCATAAAAGCTTTTGCCGCTGAGCAGCAGCTTTTATGGGTAGAAGACAGTTCCAATCAGTCTGATAAATACGCCAGGAATTATTTCCGTAACCAGCTGATTCCATTGGTAAAAAATATATACCCAGAGGCAGAAAATAACCTGGCCCATAACCTGCAGCGGTTCAAAGAGATTGAATTGCTTTACCGGCAGTCGATTGAACAGCATAAAAAGAAATTGCTGGAGCACAGGGGAAATGAAATACATATACCCGTGCTGAAATTGCAGAAAACTTCGCCGCTTCATTCGGTATTGTATGAAATTATCAAAGATTTCGGGTTTGGACCTTCTCAGGTGACAGAAGTCCTGGCACTGCTGCACAGCGAAACGGGCAAATACATTCAGTCTGCCACCCACCGCATTATTAAGAACCGTAGCTGGCTCATTATAGCTCCGGTAAAAACTACCGAAGCAAATAATATCCTGGTGGAAGGGCCGGGATTGGTGGAATTGGTAATTGGGAATTTGGAACTGGCGCTTCACGACAAGGTTCCAAAGGATATTCCAGATGCCGGCAATGCGGCTTTGCTTGACGCGGAAAGCATTGCGTTCCCAATGCTGCTGCGGAAATGGAAGACGGGTGATTATTTCTACCCGCTGGGCATGCGAAAGAAAAAAAAGCTCTCGCGTTTTTTTATTGATCAGAAACTATCCAAAACAGCCAAAGAAAATATTTGGGTGCTGGAAGCCAATAAAAAAATTATATGGGTGGTAGGTCACCGTATTGATGACCGCTGTAAAATTACCCCCCAAACAAAAATGACACTGCAGCTTACCCTAAAAACTTTGAATATAGGAGGTCACCTGCCGCATAAATGACTGGAATAAGTTGTACCGCGCCAGGAAGCTGCCGGTAACAATAAGAAAGGAAATCCCGTACAGGGCACCCCAGATATGCGCAGAGTGGTTGATGCTTCCACTTCCTCTTTTGTCCATAATAGAAGAAATGATAAGGTATAGAAATCCAAAAATAAAACCTGGTATCATTACGGGTATGAAAATGATCCCGATTTTGCGCAGTGGCTCAAGAAAAATAAATGCGAAAACGACCGCAGAAACTGCGCCCGAAGCACCCAGGCTCCTGTAATTATAATTCTCTTTATTTTTATTATAAGTAGGCAGGAGGCAGAAAAAAAGCGAAGAAAGGTACATTAGCAGATACAGCCATTTGCCCGACATGCCAAAAACATCTGTAAACTGCGATTCCACATATTCGCCAAACATATACAAAGCATACATGTTAAAAAACAGGTGGCCATAATTGGCGTGAATGAAACCGCAGGTAAAAAAGCGGTAGTATTGCTGCTGCCCGGAAATAGCCGGCGGATAAAATATCAGGTCATCAAAAACCTTTTCACTGTTGAAAGCGGTTAACGAGACAAGGCAGGTAATAATAATCAGGATAAGTGTTATTGATAAAGTCATTGGATGCTGTTATTGATGATGGTATTTTTCGT
>JANPGT010000111.1:0-3105 GCA_031424135.1 Chitinophagaceae bacterium | reverse complement strand
TGGTCTTCCGGCACAATACCCGGTGCGGGAGACAATACCTGCGGCTGTTTTCCATAACTGAGATCGAAATTGATAACACTGTCTATCCGCTTCAGTAGTGGGGGACCGGACAGCGCAACGCCGCTGTAATAAACACCCTGCAGGCCTGCACCGTTACCTGTATTTACAGGAGGAGTGGTGGTGGACGGCGTATACTCCCAAAGATCATTCGCGGCCCGCGCGCCTGTTCTGAATGAAAATATACCGAAGCCCATATATCCTTTGTCTCCGATAGCGAAACTTAACGCACTGCCCCTGGGGGGGCCACCAAAGGGCGCTTTTTCATTCCAGCTGTCCAAAGCCGGATTATATTCCCAGATATGCATTTCTGTATAGGGAATGGAAGGCACTACTGAAAGTGAGGTGGCAATATAGCCCTTGCCTGCAAGGCTGAAGCCGGTGGAACCAATCCTGATACTCCCTCCAAAACTGGATTTCTGTGTCCATTGGTCCAGCCCGGGATCATATTCCCATAAATCATTTGTATTAATAATGTTTTGCCCTTTTGAAGCAACATACCCTTTGTTACCAATGCTGAAACCTGAATGCGGATCAAAGTAGGCAGCGGAAGCGGCACCCGGGAAACTGGCTTTCTGCAACCAGTTGCCGGTAAGGGGATTGTATTCCCAAAAATCATTACCGTTGCCCCATCCAAAATAGGCTTTGCCGGCTATGCTGAACCCCAGGGGGAAATGGGTGATGCCCGCTGGTAAAATCAATTTTTTTGTCCAGGTGTCAATCGTTGGATCGTATTCCCAAATGCCGCCTGACAAACCAAAATAGCCTTTGCCGTTCAATGAAAATGCAAGACCGTAATTAAGCAATGGCTCCGGAGTATTTGCTTTTTTTGTCCATACATCTGTTGCCGGGTCGTATTCCCAAAAATCGTTTGTGGGAGCGTTTTCAAAATAACTGCCTGGACTTCCTCCGGGGATAACATACCCCTTGTTGCCAATACTGCAACCATAGCTGCCGGTGTTTACCGGCGAGACCAGGCTGGCTTTTTGCACCCAGCTGTCCTGGGCAATGGTGGCATGAGTTGTCATCAGCAGTACGCTGAGCAGGATCAGTAATTTTTTTTTCATATACGATCGTTTAACTGGTTTACATAAACAGTACCCAACCATCTGCTGCCAGCTGTTGGGTGTTGAAACAGGAATATTATCCATTTCAACGGGAAGGAAGTGTCGTAGATATGTTTTATAGGAGCTGCACCATGCAGTAGCAAAATAGCGGGTTACTTAACCAGCAACGAATAAAAAACTAAGTTTCTGAAATACGGGCAGCAGGCCATTAAAATTTGATTAAGGTATTGATTAGCCAGGGATACCAAGTAAGTGTATCATTTTGAAGTTGTAACAGGGAAATGCATTGCTAATGCTTAATACAGCCATTAAATTCTTCAGGCAATCTCTTCAGCTGGCCTACGGTATTGAAGAGATTGGCGATAGCATATATGCGGCAGTATCAATATTCTTTTACCTGGATTTTATTTTTTGCAGCAGCGTTGCCAGCTCATTTACTTTTTCAGGAAATTTAGCTGCCAGATTGTTTTTTTCAGAAAGGTCAGTGCTGAGATCATACAACTGTGCCTGCTGCGCATTGCCCAATTCAATATTGGTAAGTGTATTTATTGCAGGCCCGTTGTTGGGTGCTATATACTTCCAGTTATCTTTTACAATGGCCAGTGCTTCCAGCCCCTGTTCAACCAGCACCGTTCTGCCCTTTTGTGCTTTATCCAGCAATGGGGGCAACATATTTTCACTGTCTGATGAATCAATGCCTGCAATGGGTATTTGCAGCAGCTGGCTGAAGGAAGCCAGTAAATCTACCTGGCTGATCATTGCTGTTGAAACGCCCGGGGTGATTTTCGCCGGCCAGTGTACAATGAAAGGAACCCTGGTGCCGGCTTCAAACACACTGTATTTGCCGCCGCGTAGCGCACCGGCAGGCGTATGGCCATTTAGTTCTGTAACGGCTCCGTCCTGGTAACCATCATCCAGTACGGGTCCGTTGTCACTGCTGAAAATAATCAGTGTATTTTTTTCGAGACCTGCGTATTGCAGTGTCTGCATAATTTGTCCAACGGTCCAGTCCAGTTGCAAAATCGCGTCACCTCTCAGTCCCAGGCCGCTTTTTCCTTTGAACATGGTAGAAGGCATTCGTGGCACATGTGGTTCAGTAAGCGCGTAATACAAAAAGAATGGAGATTGCTGATGCGTTTCAATAAAGGCTTTTGCCTTCGTTAAAAAAGTGAGCGGCATTTCTTCGTCTGTCCACCTGGCTGTATGCCCGCCCGCCATATACCCAATGCGTCCAATGCCGTTCACAATAGTATTGTTGTGCCCATGCCCGGCAGAAGACTGCAATTTTAATAGCTCCGGGTGATCTTTGCCGGTAGGATCGTTACCCACCTGCTTACTATAGTCAACGGTTATCGGATCGCTGCTGTCTAATGCAATCACCTGCTGGTTCTCCAGGAATACGGTGGGCACGCGGTCTGCCGTAGCAGGGAAAATAAATGAATAGTCAAACCCCACTTCATTAGGGCCCGGCTTTATGACGATATTCCAGTTTTTTTCAAGGGTACTGCCCAGGCCCAGGTGCCATTTGCCGACGATGCCTGTTGCATAACCTGACTTTTTGAAGAGTGCGGGAAGGGTGGTGTTATTTGCAGGAATAATCAATGCAGCATCACCGGGTAAAATGCCTGTCCCTTTTTTCCGCCATGGATATTGCCCTGTCATCAGCGCGTACCGCGACGGTGTGCAGGTGGCAGAAGTGGCGTGCGCATTGGTAAACCGGATACCCTGTTTGGCCAGCTTGTCAATATGAGGTGTCGTTATTTTTGTAGCACCATAGCAGCCGAGGTCGCCATAACCAAGGTCGTCCGTTAAAATAATGATCACGTTGGGTTTTTGCTGCGTGAAGGCTGCAATGCCGGTCAGGCAGGCCATGAATACCAGGAGTATTTTTATCATAATTGCCATACAAGTAGATGGTGGTAATTAGTGCAGACGAATGCTGCCGGTCTGCTTGCTAAAGATAAGTTACCTGCAGTTATGA
>JANPGT010000110.1:0-3002 GCA_031424135.1 Chitinophagaceae bacterium | reverse complement strand
ATTCCAGCAAAAGTGAAAAAGAAAGAAGAGGACGACCCACCTATTCCAGAAAAAGTGAAAAAGAAAGAAGAGGACGACCAACTTCTTTCAGGGGAGACCAACCAAAAAAAATGGAAATGGCTAAAAATGAGATGGTTACCTGTACGCTCTTCTTACGAAAGCTGGTGCAGGGATGAGGCGTGGGCTAAAGATTAGCCTTCTTGTGCCTGCCTGTCTGAATTAGGATTCGCAGGATTAATCGATGGTAGGATTTTGTGGTCCATCTTGCCTGGGTTAGGATGAATTGTTTCTTATGTAAAAGGATTTTGCCAACTTTTTCTCTTTGGATTGGATCAAACAGAATATCTACTACACGCAGCACCATCCTGTAATCCCCAAATCCTATAAATCCAAATTCAGACAATTGCGGGAAGCTGGCGCAAGAATGAGGCGAGGATGTGAAACCTTACATCTTCTGCCTGCTTTTAGCGAGATTGCCTCTGCGCAAACGGCACAATCACTCCAACACATAAAGCCAGGGCCAATTTGCGTTGGTTAACCCCTTTGGTAGATTATGTTATTTATTGGGCGATTTCTTTAAGTTGCCCCGCAGTGATGCAAGGTATTTTACCGCCGCTTCCAGTACAATATCCCTGCTTTCCAGGTAGTCCTTCACTGTTGGCGCTACCCTGATGTCTGGCTGTATACCCTTTCCTACAAATTCACGGCCATCGGGGTACATATCTTTTTTTATACAAATCCGCGCACTTCCCCCACCCGGCAAATCAAATCTATAGGGCATGCCGGTACTGCCATTGGTTGACTCGCCTATTCTTACAATATGTTTTTGGTTATCTGCAGCAATTAAAAAATCTTCGGCGGCTGACGCGGTATTGTGACCGGTAAGTACAACCAGCGGAACCGCTAGTCGCTTAGTGTTTGCTGCTATTGCTGAACGCCCAACCCCGGGTTGGTTGTAAACAGCATACCCATTGTATAATAGCCATGCCTCCTTCTTCATCTTATCTCCTGCTGTATCAGCAATATTTACATAGCGGCCTATCGCTTTTAAGTAGGGGTCATGATTCCGGGTAACAGAAGCGGCGCCCACAATAACCGTATCTCTTATAAAGTGTTTCAAAATAGTAAAAGCAACGCCATCATCGCCTCCACCATTGTACCGCAAATCAATCACCACTCCTTTAAATTTCTCCAGTGAAGGAAGCAGTCTTTCAAAAAGACTGTCCGCCCTACCCTCCACTGCAAAGCTGTTTATTTCTATATAAGCAATACTATCTTGCAATGCTTTCCAGGCCAACACTTCTCTTTGCTTTTCATCCGGGTATACCCCGGGATTGGGCAAAAAAATACTGTCTGTTGCCTGCGCATGTGTTAAGGAATAAACCACCTCTTCGCCCTGCGGCTTCCTGAGCTTTACCCTAAAAACAGTGCCAGGGGCGCCCATTAAAAGGGTACCGGATGCCAACTCCTTCCTTACATCATCTGTAGAACTTGCAATGAAAGGCGCAATGCTGTCCTGTATAAACTTTTCAGTGGGCAAACCATTCACCTCCACTACTTCGCTGCCCAGAGGAAATTTTGCCGCATCCTTTTTCCACGTTCTTTTTACGATTACTTTATTATCAACCCGGGTTAACACGAGGAGGTAATCGCCAAACATATTATTCATGAAGTGGAGGCCCTTTATGGGTGGCATAAAAACTTCTGTATGACCATCCTTCAGCAGGGCACAAAATTTTTTCAATAACAGGTAGTATTCATAATCATTCTGTGTTGCCAGCACTTGTGGAATAAAGGCTTTATAGGCACTGTCCCAGGCTGGCTGGCCAATTATATCCAGGAAGGCGAAATTATAATTCACTTCCTGCCAGAATTTTGACAGTCCAAATACTTTATCAGCAGGTTGGATGGTATTGGCTATTTGTGCTGTTGCATTGAAGTAAACGGCAACTATAGCTACTGTCAAAATAATCCTGCTGCGTCCCTTTTTCATTGCCGTTTTTATTGCTGGAACCAGGCCGGAAATTGTTTTACATCCTGCTTTAAGCATTATTTGATTATTGACTGTTTTCACTGGAAAATAAATTTTATGCAATTTAATACTTGCGCAACACTTATGCAGTGTGCCGCCCGGATGATGCAGGAAGCGGCAAATCAGCATTGCGCCAGTGGAAGGAAGACAGGCACCCCTTTGAAACCGGGTAGCGCTTTTAACCAGTACGGCACTATTTTCTTAAGCGCCCAATGTTGAATTTTTCCGTATCTTTTAAACTGCAAATCCGCTGTACTACTCCATCTTTTATTATAAATAACCCCTTATGCCCGAAGCACCGAAATCCAGGTTTGAGAATATCAATGATCTCATAAAAGCCATTCTCTGGCCGCTTATTGTGCTGATCATATTAATCAGTTATCATAGAGAATTCACCAGTATCATACAACTCATCCCAAAGAAACTGGATCAATCTTCCAAAATTTCCGTGGGCAGTCTTTCATTTGAAATAGAAAAATCGGCAAAAAGCGCCGGCAATGCAGAACTGGCAGACATCATTAAAAATCTATCCGAAAAAGGTATCCGTAAATTATTGACCCTGGGCAGTGGCAATCATAGCATGATGATACATCCCGGCAACTCAACCGATCCCAATTACCCAAAGCAATTTTCCTTGCCCGTTGACATTGACATATTGAAGGAATTGGAAAAAAGTGGTTTGCTGCTGGCCGATGAACCAATTGACAAATTCTTAAAATACCTGAAAACATTGCACCCAACGCAGGAGACCGAGTATGTTAGTCCCAGCGGTTCCACCACCAGAGAACCCCGCGATTCTTTCACTGTAAAATTTGATAATTTAATTATACCCGTTGCTTCCTTAAGCCCTGAAGATTACAAAAAAGTGGATTCTTATATGATAAGACTATCGGATACCGGTAAAAAAGCATTTGAAATTATTGTGCATGTAATTGCCGAACAAATTAACAAGGACAGGGACTAAAAAATG
>JANPGT010000109.1:0-2188 GCA_031424135.1 Chitinophagaceae bacterium | reverse complement strand
CCGACAAGCTGCTGGCGGGTACCGATGCCACCATTGTTTTTACTTTAACGGGCGAAGAAGGCCGTTATTTAAAAAGTCTGCCATTTGATGCCAATATGCCCGGCGCACTGGAACGCGGCAGCATCACCTGGATAACTATGGAAGGAACTGACCTGGGTGAAATAAAAAGCATTACGCTGGAATTAATTACCCATGGCCCGGGGTCTGGGTGGTTGCCGGAATTGATTTCGGTACAAAGTAAATTACTTAAAAATCAGGTAGACTTCTATTTTACTACAGACAACAACGCGGAGTGGATAACCAATTCCGGCGGGGCATTCACAAAAAATGTTTGGTAAGCTATGACTGCTATCCTGCAAAGAATGAGATAATAAGCCGGTTTTTCTGAATACCGCAATTGCTTGTTGATAGATTGAAGTGTAGAATCTATTCCCCACAGGGTTTTATTCCTTATATACAACACCCACGCTAACATGAGATTCTGGCCTTGGCACCGTTGTTGAAATAAGGCAGCTATAATACCCACTTACATCAAACAAGCATTAATTATGAACGCAAACAAGTTTTTTGCATGGCCAGTGGCAGTTGCAGCCATGCTATTAATTACATCGTGTGCCGCCTCCAAAGAAGGTCGCAGCATGAAAAAGAGTATCAACGGAGCATGGACCCTGCAATCCATCACCACAGAAGGCATTACTGCAAAGTATAAGGCCAGTGTATTTAATGAGGCAGATGCCAGTTGCTTTGTGGGCAGTGTATGGACATTTATCTCCAACAACAGTATGGGCAGTTACACGCTTTCTGCTGCTACAGGTTGCCCGGGCGTTACCAGGAATATCCGCTGGTCTGTTTACGAACCAAAAGGAGAAGAAAAGAAATTCCAGTTTAAAAGACTGGATGAAAAAAAGAACCCGGTGGATAACAATGATGGCTTCCGGCTGAGCGTATCATCACTGACCGACACCAATATGCAACTGAAATCGGCAGTTAGCTTTGAAGGCAGGCCCGCAACACTGGTATACAATTTTACAAAAAACTAACCCAATAAATAATTTATGAAAACACTATTTGGAAAGACAATGGTATTTGCAGCAGCAGTAACCATATTATGTGCAGGTTGCGAGACAACTAAAAAAGCCAACAAGACCCAGAAAGGCGCCGTGATTGGTGCTGCCAGCGGCGCAGCAATTGGCGGCGTAATTGGCAATAATGTAGGCAACAAAAACAATACCGTGCTGGGCGCTATTATTGGCGCAGCAGTGGGTGGTGTGGCAGGCGGGCTTATCGGTAATAAGATGGACAGGCAGGCAGAAGCCATTAAAAATGAAATACCCGGCGCAGAAGTTACCAGGGTGGGCGAAGGCATTAATGTAGTCTTCAACGAAAGAAACCCCGATGGATCCAAGGCAGGCGTTTTCTTTGGCACCAACCTGTCTAATATCAATGCCAATTCTCAGCTGGCACTTGACAAATTGGTAAAAGTATTCAGGGCCTATCCTGAAACAAATATCCTGGTGGAAGGACATACAGACAATGTGGGTGGATCGGCCTATAATGAAACCCTGTCTCAGAAGCGGGCTACCACGGTAGGAAATTATATAAAGTCGGCAGGCATCAGCTCCTCCAGGCTCACCATTAAATGGTATGGCGAAACACAACCTAAAGTGGATAATAGCACCGATGCCAACAGGGCAGAAAACAGGCGGGTTGAATTTGCCATTACCGCCAATGATAAAATGAAAGAAGAAGCAGCAAAAGAAGCAGCCAATAAAAATTAGTATTTATCGGCAAACAGCATTTTTCAACAAGAATTTATATGCAAAAGAAATGGCGGCTTCAATAGCCGCCATTTCTTTTATGCTAATAAACTTAAAACAATCTCCTCTCACAAATCCACCACCTTCCCCGTCCTTACAGATTCATCACAGGCAAAGGCGATCTGCAGACTGTCTACAGCAGATTGCACATGTTCCGTGAGATCTATATTTTTCCTGATGGCCTGCAGGAAAAAAGACTGCTCGCGGTTGCAGAGCTCCTGGTGGTCGGGCTCGTCTTCCAGGTTTATCCATTCATCTTTACGCGTAAATTCATTATTGGCATCAATGGCTGCATGGTGTATGCGGATCGATTCTGTTTTGGTATGGGCCGCTACAGAATCAGATTTACCCGACCCACTGGCTTCGCTGGC
>JANPGT010000108.1:0-5105 GCA_031424135.1 Chitinophagaceae bacterium | reverse complement strand
AGCTCACTTTTATTTTATCGCCGGGGCGGTAGATGGCAATCTGGCCTACCAGGTCAGCGCCTGAGTTAATGGTGCTGCCATTTATTTTAGTGATAAAATCTCCTTCTTTAATGCCTGCTGCAGCTGCACCACCATCTTTTGTAACACCGGTTACATACACGCCTTCGCCTTCTTTGATGCCATTTTGTTTTTTCACATCTTCGCTCAGGTTGCTGGGTGCGTAGTTAATGCCCAGGTAAGCACGTTGCACGGTACCAAACTTCATCAGGTCGGCGGTAATTTTCTTTACAATGTTTACCGGTATGGTAAAGGAATAACCCGCATAAGAACCCGTGGGCGAAGCAATGGCAGAGTTAATGCCAATCAGTTTGCCTTCGGTATTAATCAGCGGTCCGCCGCTGTTGCCCGGGTTAACGGCTGCATCTGTCTGGATAAATGACTCAATGGGGCTTTTGCTCTGGCGGCGGTTGATATCAAGCGTTCTGCCTTTGGCGCTCACAATACCTGCGGTAACGGTAGCTTCCAGTGTAAGCGGGTAGCCTACTGCCAACACCCACTGACCTACCTGTACATCGTCTGAATTGCCGTAGAGCAGGAAGGGGAGGCCCTTTGCTTCAATCTTGATAATGGCCAAATCGCTGCTGGGGTCGGTTGCCACCAGTTTGGCTTTGAATGATTTCTGATTGCTGAGGGTTACATTGATGTCATCTGCCCCGTCAACTACATGGTTATTGGTAACGATATAGCCATCTTCGCTGATGATAGCGCCGGAACCGGATGCCATCTGGGGCATACTGCGACCGCGTTCACCAAAGAGGTCATCAAATCCGTCTCCAAACAAGTCGGAGAAAGGGTTTTTACGGGGAAGATTATTGGTGGCTACTGCGTTGGTTTTGGTTTTGATGTGTACCGTGGCGGGAATAGCCGCGCTGGCTGCTGCGGTAAAGTCGGCCGGTGCATTGACCGCACCTGCTACCCCGTCGAACTTGGCATAGTTGGACGGCGCCTTTGTGTCGGCAGCGCCGGGCACCTGCGACTGGTAAACATAGGTCTGATCCTTTGTAATCTTGTTATACGCCCACATACTGCCTACGGCGGTGGTGGCGCTGATCAACATAATCGCTGCTACTTGTTTAAATTTCATAAGTTTAAAATTTATCGGGGTAAGACCTTCAAATTAAATGCCTTTTCCTGTACAAATTAACGAAGCTGACAGAATTACGTTTTCCCGCTTATCTTGTTTAACAAATGTTTTACCAAAGTCTTCGTACTTGTCATTCCAAATCTACAAAAAATAGTCAAAACGTCATACAGGAATCGTGAGTGCTGAGTCGTCAGTCGTAAGACGTCAGACCTGAGTCGGCAGGGCCGAGCTGTAGCTATCTTTTACTGCTAACAAGCTATCTGCCACCCACTCACGGCAGTCTTCAGCCGTGAGACGTCAGCCGTTAATCGGTAGGGTTTTTAATGCAGCAACCAGATAATCGGGGTTTCAGCCTATCAGCCACCCACTCACGACTCACCACTCACGTCTCACGCTTCCAGCAAAAACCTCATCGTATCCACCCCATCGGCAAAATCGGCCAGTTCGGGGGACTGCGCCAGGCCAAAGGGAATTGCCCCCTTTCCAATAACGCATTGTATATCTGGGTTGTTTTGAAGGGCGGCCAATATTTCGGCAGGATTGCCTTCATAAAACCCGTAGTGCAGCTGGCTGATGGCGGAAAATACGGATTCGTTCTCTACCAGTAAAATGGCCCCATTGGTCATATAGTACTTATTATTGAGCAGTGCTATGGCCAACTGGTAATCGTAGTTGTTTTTGTATTTATTGTGGTCTGCAAAGTCAATGTATTTTTTAAAAGCTTCCAGCAGGGGCACAAAGTCATAGTTGCGGGGAACCCATATCTTGGTCACGTTCCGGCAGCCAAGTCCATAATAAAGATTTGCATCATCTGCCAGTTTGCTTAGCTCTTCGGGTGTTTCCAGCCCGGTTAAAATGGCTACTGAGGTACGGTTGCGGCGAATGATATGCGGGTATTTGCTGAAGTAATAATCAAAGTACCGGGCAGAATTGTTGCTGCCGGTGGCAATATAGGCATCGCATCCTTTCAGCATTTCAGAAAAAGATGTTTGCGTCTTTATGGAGGGGTTCCAGCTGACTAATTTGTCGATGATAAAAGTAATCAGCACCGTGTCTTTGGAAGAGGGTTTTATTCTTACCAGGTGGCCGCTTAAAAAGATGCAGAGCCAGTCGTGAAAGCCTACCAGTGGTATATTGCCCGCCATTACCAGTCCAATGGTTTTGGGGGTTTGTTGTGCGGGAGGGATATTATAAGCAGTGGCAAAGGCTTCCAGTTTGGCAGGGTGCAGGTAATTATTGATGATACTGGTGACGGCCTGCTGAATAAACGCCTGCGTAAACCACCCGTTCTGGCGCTCTGCATTTTCTTTGGCGGTCATCCATTCTGCATCATTGGCCTGTAAATATTCACCCAGTTGACTTAATAAAATAATCCGTTCTTGTAAATTCATTTTGCCTCATTAAATTTGTGTAAAGATAATTGTAAACTAACCCATTAAATTATTAGAATCATGGCCATAAAAATTACAGAAGAATGCATTAACTGCGGAGCCTGTGAGCCCGAGTGTCCCAATAACGCTATCTATGAAGGTGGTGTAGAATGGGCCATTGCAGACGGCACCACCGTAAAAGGACAATTTACTTTACTGGATGGCACGGTGGTTGATGCCGGTCAGAAGCAGGCACCCGTAAGTGTAGATACGTATTATATTACCCCCAACAAGTGTACAGAGTGCCAGGGTTTTCATGAAGAGCCACAGTGTGCAGCAGTTTGCCCGGTTGATTGCTGTGTACCCGATGAGATGTACAAGGAAACGGTAGAGGAGCTGTTGGCGAAAAAAGGAAAACTGCATATCTGATCTGTGCAAAACTTTTCAGGGCAGAATTCTTTTGCGAAAAAAGAAATTGCGTAACTTGAACATACAAAGACGTTTTACCTGTAGTGCAAGCTACACTCAATAAGCGGGTGATATGTTCCGCTGTAAATCTGGTGAAGGGAGTTAATACAGCCCTTCACCTTTTTTGTGCCCTGGATGGAACGCACCTGCCCGAACGACGTTCAGTCGGGCGGGGATTGTTATGATTGGGCTGATTTATTATGATGCTTTTTATGCGTTCTCTGGTTACTGTATATCATTTGCCTGCTATTTTTTAAATTCGGTTTTTGCCAATAGCAGGAAAGTTCAAGCTGGCTGCTTTATTGATGCATTTTTCGTGGATGTGGAACATCCTAACCCATCCTAATAATCATAACTATCTGCGTTCCATCCCGGCCGCCTGCGGCCCACTTCAGGTAAAAATCATAATATTCCACCTTCTTTTTCGCTGGTAATAAATTTTACTCAATATTTGCGTTATTGTTGGTGGATGTCCCCAAAAGCAATTAATATCCACTATGGCGCAACAACCCAATATCGCATTTGTAACCGGCGGTTATTCCGGCGAAGCCGAGATTTCTTATAAAAGTGCTGTTACCATCGGTAAAAACCTGGATCCCGACCTGTTCCGGGTCTATAAAATTGATATTACACCCTCCGCCTGGACGCATACCACCCCGGCAGGAGAAAAAATTGCCGTAAACCGCGATGATTTCTCCCTGACCATTGAGGGGGTAAGGATCCAGTTTGAGGCTGTCTTCATAGGCATTCATGGTACTCCCGGAGAAGATGGCAAATTGCAGGGGTATTTTGACATGCTGGGCATCCCTTATACCTCATGCGATGCCGCAACTTCTGCCCTCACCTTCAATAAAAGATATACCGTGGCAGTTGCCGCGTTTTCTGGTATACATGTTGCAAAGTCTGTATTGCTTATCAAAGACCGTTTCCAGAGCCCTGAAGAAGTTACCAGCCAGCTCAGTTTCCCGGTATTTGTAAAACCCAATAACGGGGGATCCAGCATTGGCATGTCAAGGGTCAACAATCCTTCAGAAGAACTGGGTAAGGCCATTGAAAAAGCGTTTAAAGAAGACAACCAGGTGCTGGTAGAAGAGTTTATTGAGGGGAGGGAGTTTACCATCGGCGTGTTTCAGAGCAAGGGCGCCATTATTACCTTACCTTTTACAGAGATTAAAACCAAAAAAGAGTTTTTTGATTTTGAGGCAAAATATACCGCTGGTTTTACAGAAGAGATTACACCGGCCGTGGTAGAAGAAAGCATTGCTGAAAAAGTGCGTGCGGCGGCAAAAAAAATCTACCAGGTATTCAATTGCAGGGGCATTGTACGAATTGATTTTATTTACAACAAGAAGAAGGAGCAGCCCTATATGCTGGAGATAAATACCATACCGGGACAAACGGAAGCCAGTCTGGTGCCGCAGCAGGTGGCTGCCATGGGCTGGAACCTGAAAGAATTTTATACCGCGTTGGTGAATGATGCACTGGAAAGAAAAAAATAATTTACCGGCAGCTTAATTGTGTCAAACATTTTAAAAAACAATACCCAAAAACGTGTTTCAATTTATAACCAAAAGACCGCTATGGGCAAATCTCCTTTTTGCCATAGCCTTAATAACGGTGTTGCTTTTTATCTTTCTTGTTTCCCTGAACTGGATTACGCACCACGGTAAGATTTTGAAAATACCTGCGGTTACCGGCAAGTCCCTGGCTGACGCCAAAAAGCAACTGGAGACCCAGGGCTTTGATATTGTTATCCAGGACTCCGTATACATAGACAGTATTCCTGCACTTAATGTAGTAAAGCAGTTTCCGGATGCTGATGCGGAAGTAAAAATCAACCGGACGGTCTACCTCACCCTTAACAGGTCTGCACCGCCGCTGATACAGATGCCGCAGTTGGTAGGACAAAGTTTCCGGAGTGCAGAAATACTGCTGAAACAAACCGGGCTGAAACTGGGCGATACTTCCTTTGTAGCAGATTTTGCAAAGAACTCCGTTAAAAAGCAATCCTATACAGGGCTGGAAATACCCTTTGGCTCCAAAGTGCCGCAGGGCGCAAAAATAGATCTTGTTATCAGCTACGGTATCGCCGATGTAGACGTATCGGTACCAGACCTGGTGGG
>JANPGT010000107.1:0-8000 GCA_031424135.1 Chitinophagaceae bacterium | reverse complement strand
GGCCCTTTTCTTCTCTATTTTTATCTGTTCTTCTGTTTTTTACGCATTCAATCCTAAAAAGAGCAATAATGCACAGCACCTGAGCCAGGCAAGCGCCCCTGCAGAAAAAGTGATGTTCGCTTCTGTAGGCAAATAAGGTTGAACGGTTTGTCACTGTACTACATGTTAGAAATTAAAGGTCCAAAAGCCCTTTGTGGATTTTTATTTCTCTTGTGAAGCTTTATCTTCGCCGCACCAAAGCACCACTTATGCAAAGCTCGGTAAAGATATTTTCCGGTACAGGATCGCAATACCTGGCAGAAAAAATAGCGCAGCAGTATGGCAGTCCACTGGGTAAATGTATAACCCAGAAGTTCAGCGACGGCGAATTTCAACCCATTTTCCAGGAAAGCATCCGGGGAGACATGGTTTTCCTGGTACAAAGCACGTTTTCTCCTTCTGATAATATTCTTGAGCTGCTGCTGATGATTGACGCAGTACGCCGGGCTTCGGCCTATAAAGTAGTGGCGGTAATACCGTATTATGGTTATGCCCGCCAGGACAGGAAAGACAAACCCCGCGTAGCCATTGGCTCTAAACTGATTGCCAATATGATAGTGGCAGCAGGTGCTGACAGGGTGATTACCATGGACTTACACGCCCCACAGATACAGGGGTATTTTGATATACCGGTAGACCACCTGGACAGTTCCGCAATTTTTATCCCCTATATTGAGAATCTGAAACTTGAAAATCTTACCTTCGCGGCCCCCGACGTGGGTAGCGCCAACCGGATCCGTGAAATTGCCAGTTATTTCAATGCTGAAATGGTGATTTGCGACAAGCACCGGAAGCGTGCCAACGAGATTGCCAGCATGGTGGTGATTGGTGAGGTAGAAGGAAGGGATGTAGTGTTGATAGATGATATCTGTGATACGGGCGGAACACTGGCCAAAGCGGCAGGCTTATTGAAGGAAAAGGGTGCCAGAAGCGTGCGGGCATTGTGTACACACCCGGTATTAAGCGGTAATGCATACGCCAATATTGAAAACAGTGTGCTGGAAGAATTGGTGGTGTGTGATACCATTCCGCTGAAACAGCAAACACCCAAGATTAAGGTGTTAAGTGTAGCAGAATTGTTTGCGGTAGCTATACGGAATGCGTATGAGAATAAAAGTATTACCAGTTTGTTTATTCATTCGCAGATGAGAAATAAATAATACCATCACCTGCAGGCAGTGCCTGCATTAAAACAGTCAACAAAAACACAAAATAAAAATGAAATCAATTACAATCGAAGGACAACTGAGGACCGAAACTGGAAAAAAAGCCACCCAGCAACTTCGCTCTCAGTCTATGGTGCCCGGTGTAATTTACGGCGGTGCAGACGAAGTAAGTTTTTACGCTCCTGCAACGGCTTTTAAATCGCTGGTATACACAAGTGCGTTTCAGCTGGCCGAAGTAAAAGTAGGCGGCAAATCGTACAAAACCATTCTGAAAGATCTGCAGTTTGACAAAGTAAACGATGCTTTGATTCACGTAGATTTAATGGAACTGGTAGATGACAAGAAGGCCATTGCTACTATCCCGTTGAAATATACAGGCACTGCAAAAGGTGTTAAAGACGGTGGTAAACTCATCCTTAAGATGAAATCACTGAAAATAAAAACCCTTCCTAAATACCTGAAGGAAAATATTGAGGTGGATCTAACCAACCTTGAACTGAATGGTAATATCAGGGTAGAAGATGTGAAAATGGAGCATTACGAAATTTTGAACTCTCCCCGTATTCCCCTGGCATCTGTGGTATTAACCCGCCAGTTGAAACAGGAAGAAGCTGCGGCTCCTGCTGCCGGCGCATCTGCTGCAAAAGCGGCACCTGCTGCAAAGGCTGCTCCTGCTGCTGCCAAAGCTGCTCCTGCAAAAAAGTAACATTAATACAAAACATTGTTATAGAAGTCCTGCCCCGGTGGCAGGACTTTTTTTATTTTCGCTGCCATGAACAAATACCTTATTGTTGGATTGGGTAACCCGGGGGCAGAATATGCGCATACACGTCATAATATAGGATTTGATGTGGTGGATGCATTTGCCGCCAAACAGGCAATATCTTTCCGTACAGACCGTTTGGCAGACGTGGCAGAATGCAAGCTCAAGGGAAGGCAGGTTATCTGTATCAAACCTTCCACTTATATGAATCTAAGCGGCAAAGCCGTTAGGTATTGGAAAGAGAAGGAGCATATTGACGTTGACAATATACTGGTAATAGTAGATGAAGTGGCCCTGCCGCTGGATAAACTGCGCCTGCGGATTGCCGGCAGCAGTGGTGGGCACAACGGGCTTAAGAGTATTGAAGAGTTACTGCTCACAGATGCATATCCAAGGCTTCGCTTTGGTGTGGGCAATGATTATGCTAAAGGACAACAGGTAGAATATGTGCTGGGTAAATGGGGCGCAGCAGAGCTACCACTGATTCAAAAAAAGACAGCTGCCTGCGTTGACTTGATCGAAACCTATATTTTACAGGGAATAGGCCCAGCTATGAACCAGTTTAACAAATTATCCATTAGTTTATGAATTATTCAGCTGAATCGTTATTTTCGCAGAAGCACTGTTTAACAGCAGCAGCATTTTGATATTCAATATACCTCTAAAAAGCCAGGCTTATTGAAGCCGTCACCTAACTTGATTGTTTAAACAACCAAATCCTTTTATTGAATATGAAAATATTCTGTGTAGGCCGTAACTATGTAGCGCATGCCCAGGAACTGGGAAACGAAGTTCCGGACGAGCCTGTCATTTTTATGAAGCCCAAGAGTGCATTGCTGCAGGCGCATACCCCCTTTTACTACCCTGAATTTACCAATGAACTTCATTACGAATGTGAACTTGTATTGCGTATTTCAAAAAATGGGAAATACATACAGGATAGATTTGCCAGCAAATATTACGATGCGATCACTACCGGTATTGATTTTACCGCCAGGGATATTCAAAATGAGCTGAAGAAGAAAGGACTGCCATGGGAAAAAGCCAAGGCATGGGATAATTCTGCAGTCATTGGTAAATGGATTCCTTTTACAGAAATAAAGAATAAGAAGGACATCAATTTTGGACTGTATAAAAACAAAGAAATTGTTCAGCAGAGCAATTCCAGTCTTATGATCAATAATTTCGATAAGATTGTAGCCTATATTTCCAATTATTTTTCCGTTAACATTGGCGACCTGGTATTTACCGGCACCCCTGCAGGCGTAGGTGAATGTGTAGTGGGCGATGAACTGGAAGGATTTATTGGTGAAGAGAACCTGTTTAATGTAGAAGTAAAGTAACAAACCAATTGCTTATATTTTTGGCAAAAGACCATCTCTTAACGGGATGGTTTTTTTTTGAACTCACCCCTGCGCGCCGCGAAGCGATGACGGGGTGAGTTCAAAAATTGGACAGCCGTGACAGCTTTGTTACACTTTTTAATCAATCCACTTCCACCATACAAGCGCTCTTTGCCTTACACCCTGCACTCTCTACGGTACACCATCTTCTCCTACCTTTGCCCCCATGCCTGCTATCAATTCCAACATATTGCTGAAAGCTTACCGCCTTATGTGCATGGCAAAAGCCATGGCAGCTACCTATGAAGCCAACCGCGCCATATGCAAATACGTGCATTCTACTTCGCGCGGGCACGAAGCCGTGCAACTGGCCCTGGCTTTTCAATTGCTGCCCATCGATTTTGTAAGTCCTTACTACCGCGACGAAAGTATGCTGCTGGGTATGGGCTATACACCCTACCAGCTGATGCTGCAGTTGCTGGCAAAAAAAGACGATCCTTTCAGCGGGGGGCGGTCTTATTACAGTCACCCCAATAACCTGCAGCCCGGTAAACCCCGCATGATACACCAGAGCAGTGCCACCGGTATGCAGGTGATACCGGCTACCGGTATTGCACAGGGGCTTCAATACCTGGAAACAATTCAATCTGATTTATTGCAAAAGGCCGGCAACGGGGAGCTACCGGTGGTGGTATGTTCACTGGGCGATGCCAGCATTACCGAAGGAGAGGTGAGCGAAGCCTTCCAGTTTGCGGTATTAAAAAAACTGCCGGTGATTTACCTGGTGCAGGACAATCAATGGGGCATCAGTGCCACGGCAGCAGAGACCCGTGCCATGGATGCTTTTGAGTACGCGGCAGGTTTTACCGGCATGAAGCGCATACGCATCAACGGTACTGATTTTGAGGAAAGTTATGAGCGCCTGGAAGAATTGATCCGCTATACCAGGCAGGAGCGGTCACCCTGCCTGGTACAGGCAAATGTTTGCCTGCTGGGGCATCATACCAGTGGTGTAAGAAAAGAATTTTACCGTAGCCCCGAAGATTTGAATAAGCATGCGGAAGATGATCCGGGTCCGAAATTAAGAAAGCGTTTAAGCATTATTGGTATACCGGAAGAACAGCTGCTGCAGGTAGAACAGGAAGCCACTGAAGCCGTGGCCGCTGATTTTTTGCGCGCCAGCCAGGCGCCTGAACCTGACCCGGACACGGCCATGGATTTTGTGTTTGCCCCCACACCGGTGCAGCAGGAGCAGGGGGAGCGGCAACCGGCAGGCGCCCCGCAAATAATGATGGTGGATGCTGCGTTGTTTGCCATCAGGGATATTATGGAGGCGCATCCCGAAGTGTTGCTCTACGGCCAGGATGCCGGCAGAAGACTGGGCGGCGTGTTCAGGGAAACGGCCACCCTGGCGGAGCAATTTGGTGATCACCGGGTATTCAATACGGCCATACAGGAAGCGTATATAATAGGGTCAGCCGTAGGGGTATGTGCCAGCGGTGCAAAGCCCATTGTAGAAGTGCAGTTTGCAGATTATATCTACCCGGGCTTTAACCAGCTGGTAACGGAGATGGCCAAGTCTTGTTACCTCAGCGCGGGCAAATTTCCCGTACAGGCGCTTATACGGGTGCCGGTAGGTGCTTATGGGGGTGGAGGGCCTTACCATAGCGCCAGTATTGAAACCACTTTGTTGTCTGTAAAAGGCATCAAAGTAGTATACCCTTCCAACGCAGCAGATATGAAGGGGTTGATGAAGGCGGCGTTTTACGATCCCAACCCGGTATTGATGCTGGAACACAAGGGCCTTTACTGGGGCAAAGTGCCCGGCACGGCCGAAGCCAAAACAGCTGAGCCTTCAGCAGATTATATTATTCCATTGGGCAAAGCCAATACTGTGCTGGAGGCAGACCCTGCAAAAGTAGCCCGGGGAGAAACCTGCTGCATTATTACTTATGGTATGGGGGTGTACTGGGCCAAAGCAGCGGCACAGCATTTTCCGGGGCAGGTGGCTGTCATTGATCTGCGCACGCTTTTTCCGCTGGATGAAGAACTGGTATTTGCCACCGTGTGCAGGCATGGCAGCTGCCTGGTGCTTACAGATGAGCAGCAAAACAATTCATTTGCGGAAGCGCTGGCGGGCAGAATTTCCAAACACTGTTTCCGGTTTTTAGACCAGGCTGTAGAAGTGTTGGGTGCGCTGAATACGCCCGCCATCCCCATGAATGCGGAGCTGGAAAAAACATTATTACCCAATGCCGGTAAAGTGCAAAAACTGGTTTCAGCACTGCTGGGGCATTAATGTACCAACACCGGTGTAAAGGTTTATCATTAAATAGCTTACGCATAGCTACCGTTTATAATAGTTTTTCTGCACTAAACCATTTTACTGTAACATTTCTTCGCTTTTTGGGGTCTTATAAAAGTCAACCGGTTTAATTAATCTAGTTATTCGCGTTCAACCCTTTATTCACCCGCATATGTAGATTTATGTTTTTTCTGCGGCGTTTATAAAGCACCTTAACTGCGAAATAATTCGTAGAACAATTGCTATGAAGAATAAAATGCTAAAAAGATCGCATTTATCTGAGAAAACCTGCCGGGATATTATACAGCTTTTTTCGGATGATTTAACTGCAACACAGATTGCGGGTATCACCACTGTAAGCCGGGTAACCATCAATAATTACCTGAAGCTGATAAGGACGCATATTGCACGCCATTGTGAAGAACTGCGCCAGGGATTTGGTTTTGAGGGCAAGCAGGCAGGCCGGGCAACCGGTTCGCTGTACCCGGTAAATGATACCGGGGCTGATGATTACAATGTGTATTATGGCTTCTATTCCATCAATGAAAATGTTTTCACCGATGAGCTGACGGCGGTGAACAAGCAGTCCATCAGGGAATTCCAGCAGTCAAGCTGGGTGGCGCGGCAGGAGTCTGCCCACCTCAATGGATTGAGCAGGTACCATGCCATTGCCGATTTTGACGAGTGGCGCCTGTACCGGGTAGATGCGCTGGGGATAAATGTAAAATTGCACCAGGATGATGGCATTGCCGTTTTTTGGGGCAATACCCGCAACCGCCTGCTGAAATTCAGGGGTATGAACAAGAATACGCTCTACCTGCACGTTAAGGAATCTGAATTCAGGTATAATTACCGCGAAGACGATATCAATAAAATACTCCTCAACATTATCTATAAATACCCGCTGCATTTGTCGAAGACCTATGTGTAGCGCAATGGGCGGGAACAAGGCATTTACCCCGGAATTTCACTATGCGCTGCCGGCCGGGTTAGATTATTCAAGGCAGTGATATAAGTTTTCTCATGTTATACGCGGGTGGTTTCTACTACCCGCTCTTTTTTTGCTTTGATTTCAGATTTTGGCCCGATTTAGCTATTTTTGCAACCCGAATTAAATACCATGCCTGGAAGCGGTTAAAAACAGGCAAAAAACGGCGAGGTAGCTCAGTTGGTTAGAGCACAGGATTCATAACCCTGAGGTCACGAGTTCAAATCTCGTTCTCGCTACAAAAGTCTCCCAAAAGGAGGCTTTTTTTGTTGGCGGCATTGCTGGTGTAAACAGGGAATTCGGTAAATTCAACAAAAAGAAATGACCAGGAAATTTGTAGATATTACCGTTTATGAAGCAAGGAGTCTGGCCAGGAATGGCAATATTGATGCAGGCTACTGGTTTAATAAAACAATTGAAGAAAGACTGGCCGCAGCCATACGCATGATAGAAGTGGCTTTCCAGGAACCCCATTTCGTTCAGGAAAAAGTGGATAGAAAAATTTTCAGTGCGCGTAAACATAATTTGTAGATGAATATATTCAATGATGACTTTCAGGATTTTATTACATCCTTAAATAAGTTTTCTCTCCCTGGTCGGTGTCTCACCGACCGGAATTACTCAGACTACTGGTCGGTGGGCGCGACCAGGGTAATAGGAATCACTCAAACTACTGGGGTCACGCGTTCAAATATCGTTCCGGCTACAAAAAGCAGTAATCATCAGGTTGCTGATTTTTGTATGACCATTTTTTTGATCCTCTTATTAATACAGCGGGGTAGGGTCCAGTAGTTACGCGGGTAGTTTTTCGGCCTCATATCCGCCCTATACTGTTGTAAAACGCACTATTTACAATTGATTTACAACGTTTACATTTCTATTTACAATCCAAATCACTTAAGTTGAGCAATACCAAAGTAAATTCGGTGAATCAATTTTAAAAGGGTTAAAAAATATGAAAAATATGAAAAAAACCATCTTTGCGCTGATCTTACTACTGGTGGTGGTAAGCGGACTGGTATATGCCAGTCATGAAATTAAAAATGAAACCAAGCCATCCCCAAAGCCGTTGTCCATTGCTGAGACGAAAGCCCGCCTGGAAGCTAAGAAACAATGGGAGGCTTCTCCTGACGGTATAAAGTACAAAGCATGGGAGAATTCTCCTGAAGGTAAAAAAGTATATGCCAGTTATTATAAAATAAACAACTACATAACGGCTTTCACCAATATGGAGGCCGTGGTAACCTCCGTTACTTTTCAGCGCAGCGGTAAATCTTCAGGAATAAAATGGCTTATCGTCAGGATTAATGGCGAAGAATACATGATGCAATTTACTCCCAAGGATTTTGAGCAGTTAAATACCCTGAAAGTGAACGACAAAATAATTGTAAGAAGC
>JANPGT010000106.1:0-25353 GCA_031424135.1 Chitinophagaceae bacterium | reverse complement strand
GCCTTATATGGCAAAACCCCCAAATTTCAAGCGGCGAAGGTACATCAATTCAGCGGGAGGGGCAAACGAAAGATGTGATTATTGTGTTACCAGCAGTTGAGCAACGATTGGGCAGCCGTTGCAAAGTTTACCCCGCCCTTCCAGCGGGGCACCCTTCAACTCCATATCATTGATGATCAGCTTTTAACGACGCCAAATCTTATAGTAACATTCCTCAAAGACCGCAGTTCAACACCCTTTGGGGTTGAAAAACAATCTTCCTGACCCCGGGCTTCGCCCAGGGCTATTCAAATTAAAGCCCTTTCGGGCTTTTGCACTGTTAACTCAATGATGGTTGTTTACCCACAAATCCAGCGGGTCAGACCTTCACACAGTTTACTTTGCACTCGCTATCAAGACAGCACCTGTATTTTTTCGCGGAAACGTTCAGCCGCTTTTCTTTTTGGTATAAGACTTTCAGGAAATGCCGTAAAACTTTTGGTGATTGGTGTCTCAGACCCGGATTATTAAAAAACAAAATAGCCCTCATAATCAGCACTTTACCTTGCAATTTCTTCAATTATTAACCGCTCAAAACATTTGAACATTGCCCCGGAACATCAGGACAAAGGCCCAAAACATAAGGACAAAGGCCTTTTACTGTTTGTGGAAGCACATTTACATTTTGTAGTGGGCCCACATCATTCTGCAGACGCCGTAAACATTAGGACAAAGGCCCAAAACATCAGGACAAAGGCCTTCTACATTTGGTGGAGCACATTTACATTTTGTAGTGGGCCCACACATTATGCTGCAAACGCTAAAAAAACAGTACAATGTCCCGAAAAGCTGGTTCCTGAGGGTCTTTTTACTTTGTTAGATTCCTGAATACTTCTTCCAGGCTTTGTTCGCCGCTTTGCAGCGAAACAATATTCAGGTTGCGTTGCAGCGACAGCTCCAGCAACAGTCTTTTTACATCGTTGGTATTGGTGCAGGCCAGCTCCCATTCCGTATCACTGATTTTGCTGACAGACTGCACGCCTGCCAGGCCCTGCAGCAATGCAGCATCAATGTTTTCTTTAAATGCCACCTTAATAATGGGGGTACTGGCTTGCTGGCTGCGCAATGTACTCAGGGTGTCATCCGCTACCAGCTTTCCTTTGTTAATGATAATTACGCGGTCGCAGATGGCTTCCACTTCCTGCAGAATATGAGAAGAGAAAAGAATGGTTTTATTTTGCCCCAGTTTTTTGATGACCTCGCGTATTTCAATGATCTGGTTGGGGTCCAGGCCCGTAGTGGGCTCATCCAGTATCAGCACTTCGGGGTTATGAATCAGTGCGGCTGCCAGTCCTACCCTTTGTTTGTACCCTTTAGACAATTGGCCTACTTTCTTTTTGCTTTCCGGGATAAGTCCCACGGTGGCAATCACTTCTTCTATCCGTTGCTTTTTGTTGGGTATTTCATGCACGCCTGCTACAAAATCCAGGTACTCGCGCACATACATATCGTAATACAGGGGATTGGCTTCCGGCAGGTAGCCAATTTTCTTTTTCGTTTCTAAGGGCTGTGTTTTTACGTCAATGCCACAAACAGTAGCGGAACCAGCATCAGCCAGCAGGTAGCCGGTGATGATTTTCATGGTAGTAGATTTGCCAGCGCCATTGGGGCCCAGGAAACCTACTATCTCGCCTTTGGCAGCGCTGAATGAAATGCCATCTACGGCTTTTTGTTCGCCGTATATTTTGGTGAGTGCTTTTACTTCTATTGACATAAAAAAAATTTAACCCCCTGACCCCCTAAAGGGGGAACTTAGGTCAATCCATAAGCCTTTTCGTTATCATTCAAAAAGTATAAATGTTTATCAGGGTATTGTATAAAACTGATGAATGTAAAATTTAATAAGATACGATCGAATCAGGCTCCCCCTTCAGGCCCGTCCGAATGGTTCATCCGGGCGGAGGGTCGGGGGGTATCATATTCTCCCTTGAAAGCATACCAGCCAAAAATCATAAAACCAACAGCAATGGGCAGGAAAATAGTGATGATGATTACCCATGGCAGGGGCTTATTAATATCACCCTTGCCGCTGGCGCTGATATTATGCACCGCACTTTTCACCAGTATAAAAATAAGTACAGGGGCCATCAGCAGCCATACTATCCCCAAAATTCGTTTTAACTGGTTCATATAAGATTTTTATTATTTGGTAAATTGACCGGCTGAATTATTTAAACATAATTTCCCAGCTTAGCGCACACCCACTCACCACTCACGTCTTAATCATCTACCCTGGTATCAATCTTATTGCTGAGGTAAAGGCTGCCAATCACAAAACAGATAGCAGCTACAATAATGGGATACCAGAGACCGGATAAATAATTAGTACCGGGCAGGGTAGTAATCAGGGTGGCAATAAAGGGTACCAGTCCGCCAAAAACACCATTGCCAATATGATAAGGCAAAGACATAGAAGTATAACGGATACGGGTAGGGAATAATTCTACCAGGAAAGCAGCAATTGGTCCGTACACCATGGTTACAAAAACTACCATCACGGCTATCAGCATAATCATGTTCAGGCGGCCGGTTTCTCCCAATACCGTTTCCTTCACTACTGCGGGGGCCGCTTTTTCTCCGGCAGCAGTTATCTTTTGTTTGCTCACAATTTTCTGCAGGGTGCCGTCTTCAAAATAATTGGTAACAGTTGTGGTATGCAGCGAGTCGGCCGTGGTTCCTTTTACAAGTTCGGAAGCGTACTTGATGCTCGTACGGTCGGCCAGCACCGTTTTCTTACTTACATCTGCCGTTTCATACAATTGCTGAAAAATAGGCCGGTAGAGCAGGGCCCCCAGCAGCATACCGGCCAGCATAATGTTTTTTCTGCCCCATTTATCAGACAGGCTGCCGAATATTACAAAGAAAGGAGTGGCAATTACCAGCGCAATCAGGATGATGGTATTGGCCTGTTCATATTCTACAAAGCATTTGGTAAGAATAAAATTCTGCGCATAAAACTGGCTGCTGTACCAGATAACACCCTGGCCCATGGTAGCGCCAAACAAAGCCAGCAGCACCATTTTAAAATTTACTTTGTGTCCGAAACTTTCTTTCAGCGGATTTTTAGATGTTTTGCCCTCCGTTTTCAGTTTCAGGAACAAAGGAGATTCGTTCATGCGCAACCGGATGAAAATAGACACTGCCACCAGTACAATAGACAATAAAAAAGGATAGCGCCAGCCATTGCCTTCGGTAAACGCTTCCACACCAGTTATTCTTCTTACTGTAAGAATCACCCCCAGTGAAAGGAACAAGCCCAGGGTAGCCGTGGTTTGAATAAAACTGGTATAGTAACCGCGGCGGCCGGCGGGCACGTGCTCTGCCACGTAAGTAGCCGCACCTCCATATTCTCCGCCCAGTGCCAGGCCCTGCAGCAACCGCAGCAGCAGTACTAACAGCGGGGCCCAGCCGCCGATGGTGGCATAGCCGGGTACACAGCCAATTAAAAAAGTGGAGCCGCCCATCAGTACCAGTGTAAGCAGAAAGGTATATTTCCTGCCAATTAAATCACCCAGGCGGCCAAATACCAATGCACCAAAGGGCCGCACTATAAAACCTGCCGCAAAAGTGGCCAGTGTAGAGAGCAAAGCCGCCGTTGGATTGGTATCGGGGAAAAATTTATGCGCAATAATAGTGGAGAGACTGCCGAAAATATAAAAATCATACCACTCAATTAATGTACCTGCCGATGATGCGGTGATGACTTTCCAGATTCCTTTGTTAGATAACTCCATATCGTTGAATAATCAGGGCTTGAATGTAATTATTTCTGGTTTCTAAACGAAAACTTTCTCCTGCCGGAGATTTTTACCACGGAGGAAAAAGAGTCCCTTGCTGACCAAAAAGCCGCAAGCACAATACTCCTGTACCGCTGAGAAAACCTCCTTTGCCGCTGTGGTTAATTCTTTACCGCTACGGCAATTTTTGAATCGGCGGTACCATAGTATAAAAACCATTTATTCTTAAAATGCGCCAATCCCTCAACAAAGCAAACAAAATTTACCTGGCCGGTTTTTTCATAAGGTTTATCGGGTGTTAAAAAATACTGCTGTTGCTGCTGTAGGATTTTGGTGGGATCGTTTTTATCCAGCAGTACCTGGCCGGCAGAATATGTACCTTCTGCCAATGTGCTGTCTCCAATAGAGGGTATATTACGCCCATTATAGATCAACAGGATGCCATTTTCTGTGAGCATCGCAGGCGGACCTGGTTCTACAATATCGCTGTCAAATTTTTTAGGCCTTGGTCCAATCACTATTTTAAGGTGGGGGGTTTCCACGGCATTATGACGTAGTGCTATAGACGCTTTCTCACCGGCTTTCATTTCTACCGGTGTCCAGTGAATCAAATCATCAGAAATGGCGGCATTGATATTTACATCGCCCCAATACATCCAGTATTTGCCCGCTAACTTTACGGCTGTTATTTTTCCGTCTTTGTAGACAGAGACAATGGAACCGGATTTAGACCACTGGTTCAGGTATTTTCCACCGTAGGCATCCGTAAAGGCAGGACCGTATTTAGTCCAGTGCAGTAAATCTTTTGAAGAAGCCACCAGCAGGCGGGCTTTATCGCCGTCGTACGCAGTGTAGGTCATATAATAGACACCGGCACTGTCTTCTACCACCCGGGGATCTTCGCAACCGCCTTCCCATTCATATTTTTTCTGTGCGTCTTCCGCCGGAAAAAAAACGGGCGCCGGCATTCGGGTAAAATGCAATCCATCGGTGCTTTTAGCCAACCCTATGCGTGAGGTACCGGCGTATTTGCCAATACTGTCTTCTGCACGGTACAGCATCAGCAGTGTATCTCCCCTTACCACGATGGCAGGATTAAACACATCTTTTTCCTCCCATTTTACCTGTTTTTGAAGGATGGGGCAGGTGAAAACGCCCGTTCCGGCAGCCAGTACAGGATTAACAGAATCAATTTTGGTAAAGGGTAATAAAGCCCAGGCGCTGTCTGCGGCAGCCGCGGCTTCTGTTGAGGCTGCGCCAGGAGCCAGATTTTTACAGCTATGAAGGAACGCAAAGAAAAGGACAAGCAGCACCAGTTGTTTTTTCATACAGCATTTTTATCGTGCGCTAAAGTAAACAAATAAAAAGCCCGGTTATGGGAAATAACCGGGACAATTTTCGTATCCATTAAATTATATCAGCTTACCCAGCCCACAGGTGCTGTGGGTGAAGCAAGTGCAGTTACAGATCATCGTATTCATAAATTTCGTCAATATGTGTGCCCGCTTTCATTTCAAAAACCGGGTTTATGATACCATCTTTTAATCCATATACCCAGCCGTGCAAATGAGGCCGCTGCTCATGCTTCCAGGCTTTCTGAATAATAGAAGTTTTGGCCAGGTTAAATACCTGCTCTTTCACATTCAGTTCCGTGAGGCGGTCAATCCTGGCATCTTCGTTTTCAATGGTGTCCAGCTCCTGCCGGTGCAGGCGGTACACGTCTTTTATATTCCGCAGCCACATGTTCAGCACGGGTTTAAAATCGGTATTGGTAATGGCCGCCTTTACACCGCCGCATCCATAGTGGCCGCATACAATTACATGCTTTACTTTCAGGTGGTTTACTGCATAATCCAGCACACTCAGCAGGTTTACATCTGTATTCACCACCATATTGGCTATGTTACGGTGCACAAAGATTTCGCCGGGCTGGGTACCTGTAATCTCGTTGGCAGGTACACGGCTGTCGCTGCAGCCAATCCATAAAAAATCCGGCGTCTGCAGGTGCGCCAGGCGGTTAAAATATTCAGGATCCTCTTCCACTTTTTCCGCCGCCCAGGCTTTATTTTCCAGTAACAGTTTTTCGTACAATTTCATAGTTAGTTATATCTGTTGCATATTAAACAATTTTTACTAAACACTTACAGGAAATTGCTGGTTTTGGGATGGAGGGATTTTGAGATTTTTCTCTCCCGGAAGGCCTTATCCTGCCATGCATGACGGACTGCTGCAGCAATCCCAAAATCCCAAAACCAGCAATCATTCCTTTACAACAGGCTGTATTCTTTCTCCGTTACCGGTTTTATAACGCGGCTGATCTGTTTCAGCAGCCCATCTTTTAAACCGTATACCCAGCCATGAATCTGCGGCAGGTTGTTGTTGCGCCATGCTTTCAGCACGCTGTCTGTTTGCGAAATATTAATCACCTGCTGTTTCACATTGTATTCTACCAGGCGGTTGGTTCTTTCCTCGGGGTCGGCAATGGCATCTATCTCATTCCTGTTGGCGTTGTACACGTTTTTGATGTTCAGCAGCCATTGATCAAGTATGCCAAAACTATTGTCAGTCATGGCCGCCTTTACACCACCACATCCATAATGGCCGCAGACAATAATGTGTTTCACTTTCAGGTAATTAACGGCGTACTCCAGTACGCTGAGCACGTTCAGGTCGCCGGCCATTACCACGTTGGCAATGTTTCGGTGTACAAACAGCTCACCCGGATGGGTACCCGTAATTTTATTAGCCGGTACCCGGCTGTCGCTGCAGCCAATCCATAAAAACTCCGGTTCCTGGTCGTTGGCCAGGCGGCTGAAATAATCGGGATCATCCAGCAATGTTTCGTATACCCAGGCTTTATTTTCAAGCAATAATTTTTCAAAAGAATGCATACAATTATTTTTTAGCGGTTACCAATACGGGTGCCACGTCAGCAAACCCCTGTTCCTTAAAAACACTTTTCTTCAGCTCTACCTTAATGTCTTTCAGGTGCGCATGTTTCATGAAGTCTTCAATTACTTCAATTACATCGCGGTCTATAAAATCGGCCCTTGCAGCATCTATCAGTACGTAAGAATCCTCCGGCACCTGCTCCAGCTTGCTTTTAATAATGGGTTTGTTCAGAAAAGACACGTCTTTGCGCAGGCGGAAGAGGTATTTATTTTCGTCGTTTACCACAAACACTGCCGACTTGAAATTACTGCGTAGCAAAAAGAAAAGTCCCACGCAGCATCCCACCAGTATACCAATCAGCAAATCAGTAAATAAAATGGCCAGGATGGTAATTACAAAAGGCAGAAACTGGTTCCAACCTTTCTTAAAGAATTCTTTGAAAATGGAAATCTTGGCCAGCTTGTACCCGGTATAGATAAGAATGCCTGCCAGGGAAGCGTACGGAATCATATTGAGTAAACCCGGAATAAACGCCACGCACAACAGCAGAAATATACCATGCATAATGGCCGACATCTTTGTTTTGGCGCCGGCATTTACATTTGCTGAAGTTCTTACAATAACCGAGGTAAGGGGTAAACCACCTATTAAACCGGAAACGATATTACCGATGCCCTGGGCTTTTAACTCGCGGTTGGTGGGGGTTACCCGCTGGTAAGGATCTAAATCATCTGATGCTTCCACATTAAGCAGCGTTTCAAGACTGGCAACAATAGCCAGCGTTAAAGCGGTTGTCCATACACTGTAGTTGGTAAGATGACTGAAATCGGGAAAAGTGAAAAAAGAAGTAAACTGGCCGAAAGAATCTGCCACCGGTATATTTACCAGGTGGAATTTGCCCAGTGCCAGTTCTGGATAACTGGCCTGCAATAATGCATTGATGCCCACGCCGGCCAATACTACTACCAGCGGCGCCGGTATCAATTTAAATACCTGGAATTTCTTCACCAGCACCTTGTCCCACAATACCTGTATAAGTATAGAAAAAACACCAATAGCGAGTGCTATGGGCAAAATATGACGGAATGAAAAAATAAGTTCGGAAAAGGTATTCTTTCCGTCTTTCTGCTCAAAGGCTTCATCGCCCAGGAAATCTGCTTCGTAGCCCACAAAATGCGGTATCTGCTTCAGTATTAATATAACGCCAATGGCGGCCAGCATACCTTTAATTACGCTGGAGGGAATATAATCGCCCAATACACCGGCTTTCAAAAAGCCTAACAGTATTTGTATAACACCTCCAATTACCACAGCCACCAGAAACGCATCAAACACCTGCAATTTACCAATGGCTACAGCTACAATAGCAGTTAAGCCTGCTGCAGGACCGCTTACACTCAACTGTGACCCGCTTAAAGAACCAATAACGATGCCGCCTACAATGCCGCCAATAAGTCCTGAAAACAAAGGCGCATTGCTGCCCAGTGCAATACCCAGGCAAAGCGGCAGGGCTACTAAGAAAACCACCACAGCCGCTGGAAAATCTGAGGTGAAGCTGCTAATATAATTTTTTGCTTTTTTCACAATAATATGTTTAATGGATGTTCAAAACGGTTCTGTCTGTTATGGGGGTCAGCAATGGATGAATCTACGCGCTGCGTTTGGCCAACCGATTTTTTTCACCACTGGCAGCCACAGCCAGCGCCGGTACCGTACAGTTTTTTACAGCAGCGGAGCAACGTTGACAAGACCGGGGCGATGTACGCCACCATCAATAAAAAATAAAATAAAATAAATAAGGAAATCAGGCTGTCTGCTTTGGAGGCGGTGTAAGCAGTTCCGGATGATGAATGGGAAGTTTTATAAAACTGTGCATGTTGCCAAAAGAAACGGTGGTTACCGGGTGGCTTATCATGTGATGACCATCGTGGAGATATTCTGATAAAGTTTGTAGTGTGTTGGAGTTCTTTTCTTCTACCGGGTTGGGAACCGCAGTGCCGCCACCGTCCTGCTCTTCTTCTACAGGCGCACTCATGGCAGCTGAAACCTGTTTTTGCTTCTGTAAACCATATACCCAAAAATTAGCGGTTGTTAAAAAGCACAACGCTGCTATCATTATGACAGCGGAACCGGCTTTCACTAATATGGATAGTTTTGGTAACATGCTCGGCGCAAAAGTAATTCAAAGCCACAAGGAATCAAACCAATTTATTTTTTTTAACAAACGCACAGCTTTTATTTTCACAGGGTGTATCTTCATGCGCCATATCCGCTAACAATTAATACAAATTTAATTTTCAACCGCTTGACCATGGCATACCCATACCAGATTACTTCGATGGACCAATACCAGGCTGATTACAAAAGAAGTGTGGAAGACCCGGAAGGCTTCTGGGCTGGGGTAGCAGAAAATTTTCAATGGCGGAAAAAATGGGACAAGGTACTGGACTGGAACTTCAGCTCGCCTAAAATAGAATGGTTTGCCGGTGGCAAACTGAATATCACAGAAAATTGCATTGACCGTTACCTGAAAGACCTGGGCGATAAGCCAGCCATTATCTGGGAACCCAATAACCCGGAAGAAAGAACCAGGATTGTTACTTACAACCGTTTGCATAAAAGGGTCTGCCAGTTTGCGCAGGTACTTAAAAACAACGGCGTAAAAAAGGGTGACCGCGTTTGTATCTATATGGGCATGGTGCCGGAACTGGCTTATGCGGTGTTGGGATGCGCAAGAATAGGCGCCATCCACAGCGTTATTTTTGGCGGTTTCAGTGCCCAAAGCATCGCAGACCGGCTGGAGGATGCCCAGGCAACCTTTATTGTTACCTGCGATGGTGCCTACCGCGGCGGTAAGGACATTCCCCTGAAAAGCGTTATTGATGATGCCCTGATAGGCAACAAAACGGTAAAAAAGGTAATTGTTTATACCCGCACCCGCACTTCTGTAAGTATGATAAAAGGCAGGGATGTATGGTGGGAGGATGAAATGGAATACGCTGAGTCACAGGTAGAAAAAGATGGCATAGTGTCCTTTCCTGCAGAAGAAATGGATGCCGAAGATCCGCTGTTTATCCTTTACACCTCCGGCAGCACCGGTAAGCCCAAGGGTGTGGTGCATACGGTTGCAGGCTATATGGTATGGACCAATTACACTTTTGTAAATACGTTTCAATACCAGCCCGGACAAGTGCACTTCTGTACTGCAGATATTGGCTGGATAACTGGTCACTCCTATATCCTTTATGGCCCGCTGAGCGCAGGTGCTACTTCCATGATGTTTGAAGGCATTCCTACCTGGCCCGATGCCGGCCGGTTTTGGGACATTGTTGAAAAATATAAGGTGAACATTCTTTATACCGCCCCTACCGCCATCAGAAGCCTGATGGGTTTTGGGCTGGAACCATTAAAGGGAAAAGATCTTTCTTCTTTAAAAATACTGGGTACCGTGGGTGAACCCATTAATGAAGAAGCCTGGCACTGGTACGATGAAAATATCGGCAAAAAGCAATGCCCTATAGTAGACACCTGGTGGCAGACGGAAACCGGCGGCTGTCTTATTACCAACCTCGCTGGAGTTACTCCCTCCAAACCATCCTGGGCTACCTTGCCCATGCCCGGCGTTCAACCCATACTGGTAGATGAAAACGGAAAAGAGGTAACAGAAAAAGACGAGGCTGGTTTTTATAAAGGAAATCTTTGCATAAAAGCGCCATGGCCGGGCATTTTAAGAACCACCTATGGCGATCATGAGCGCTGCCGCACCAATTATTTTGCTACCTATCCCAACCTGTATTTTACCGGCGACGGCGCACTGAAAGATGGAGATGGCAATTACAGGATTACCGGCCGCGTAGACGATGTATTAAATGTAAGCGGCCACCGCATAGGCACCGCAGAAGTGGAAAATGCCATCAATATGCACGCCGGCGTAGTAGAAAGCGCCGTAGTAGGTTACCCGCACGATATAAAAGGGCAGGGCATCTATGCATTTGTCATTTACCAGGGCCATCATGGCGATGATACTTCCAACCGCAGGGATATAACGGCTACCGTAAGCCGCATTATTGGTGCTATTGCCAAACCCGATAAAATTCAGTTTGTAAAAGGGCTGCCTAAAACAAGAAGCGGAAAAATCATGCGCCGTATTCTGCGCAAGGTGGCGGAAGGGCAACTGGACGGCCTGGGAGATACTTCTACGCTGCTGGACCCGGGTGTGGTAGAGGAAATAAAAAACGGGAAACTGTAAAGCTCACCGTCTCACGGCCTTATCCTATCAACATCAGACTGGCGCGCAAGACTGTTGTACCGTAGCAGCTCTCATAGCTTTTAATTCGCTGGCCTTTTCGCGGCCAAGCTGCTGCCATTTTTTTTGCTGGCAATATTCTGCCCACCAGCCTTTGTAAGCATAGGCAAATACGCCGGAGACCATCATTACCATCAATAAAAGAACGGCGTATGGCCAGCTCAATAGCACAAAGCTAACCAGCAGCAGTGCCAGCAGCCAGGTGAAATAGAGCAAACAATAGCAGGCTACAAAAATCCAGCTGTAGAAATCGGGCCGGTATACTTTTTTATCCGCAATCCAGCGGGCTATTGCAACAGGCAATCCGTTCAGCAGCATCCCCAGCACGAAAAACGGAAAACCCAGCACAAGCAAGCCCTTTTTCCATGCTGGAAAAGGCAGTGTGCCACAGACCGGTTTGTCGCCCAGGGACGCAGCAGAAAGTGCAGTAAAATAATTATTGGCCTGTTCCCGCCTTTGCTCAAACACATTATCAGTAGCCTGGTTAATGGCAGCGCAGATAGCTGTTTCTTTTTCCAGTTTTTCGGTAGAAGCTATTTTCCATCCTGCCGACGGTGCGGAACCATGGTTATTTCTGCTGATAA
Organism: Chitinophagaceae bacterium; assembly: GCA_031424135.1. GTDB lineage: Bacteria > Bacteroidota > Bacteroidia > Chitinophagales > Chitinophagaceae > JACMLD01. Next base: position 13,795 of record JANPGT010000106.1, on the reverse strand, counting down.
TTAAATATTGTTCTGCTGTTTGCAAGCGCTGCCTGCTTTCTATATGCAGCACTAACTGGTGAGTAGCCTGCTGCGCGTCGCGGCAAATTTGTAACAGGGCCGCGGCGGGGTTTTCCTCATAGACCTTTTGATAATTCAGCAGCAGCAGGGGTTTGCCCGCGTGTACCTGCACGCTTGTTCTGCAATCCACCGGGTGATCGTAACAAATGCCCACGGGTACTATCGGAATATTGAAAGCAAACCCACTGGCAGCAGCAGTATCAAAAGCAAGCCTGAACACACCCTTGCGGAAAGGCAGCAGCTGGCGTTCTGTATGACTGGTACTTTCAGGAAAAAAAACAACAATTCCCCCTTTGGCCAGTATTTCGCGGCCGCTGTTGAAACTGCTGTGGTTAACACCTAAAGTATTTCTTCCGCCCTGGTGGCCGTGTACCGGCATCATGTGCAGCCACCACAATATTTTGTGTATGGTCTTATTCACAAACACATCGCCCCTGGCAAAAAACCAGGCTTTTCTTTTAAGCAATATGCCCAGCAGGGCGGCATCCATCAAAGAAGCGTTGTGATTGGCAATAATAATGGCAGGACCCTTTGCGGGAATATTTTCAAGACCGGTAGTGTAGATGTGCCGGTAGAAAAAACGCAGCCCAACCGTCATTAAAATTTTAGCAAAGGAATAAAGCATAAAAAATGTTCCGGGTAAAACCGGAACATTTTAAAGATAGTTAAGCTAAAGGAGCTTGCCCCTTACGGGCAAAGAATGTTTATTATATTTTGATTGAAAACAATTCTAGCGCTGAATGGTAACCGGTGTACCTACTGGTATTAAACTATACAGTTCTTCAATTTCATCATTTTTCAGGGCAATGCATCCATTGGTCCATTGCTGATAATAATCTACTGCCATATCATCGTTCTTCCAGGTACCATGTATGCCGATACCGTCTCCGAGCCTGGCATTTTTTGAAATCAACCCCTTGGCTTTGCGTTCATTAAATTTCGCAATATCTGCCTTGGTAGGATAGTCAATCAGCATCATCCTGTCCCATTTTTCGTGCGGACGCTTGGACGCAATTTTGTATACACCCTCCGGCGTTTTTCTATCGCCCTGGATCATCTTGTCATCCAGGCTCTTACTTCCCAGCACTACAGGGTAGCTCGCGTACCATCCATTGTCGTCAAAGACCCTTAATTCGTAATCTGATTTGTCAATGACAATATAGGGCTTACCCACCAGCTCGTCATTAAAAAAGCGGTGCTTTACCAGTTTCTTAGTTTCGTGTTTGGTAAATGCAAACAGGGTAAGCGCAAACAAAACAGTGAGGGCAACAAGTAATCTTTTCATGGCGGGTATAATGTATTTATTACAAGACTGGATAATAGATGCCTGGTTTAAGTGCAAAAAACCTTTAACATACACCAACAAATTCTATGCAATTAAAACGTGCATTGTGAAAGTATATTTTAGCGTGCGCAAGTTTTAAGATTTTCTTGGCTAATTCATTTATTAATAGCCTGTTAGAAGTCAAATAAAAAATCGCCCAAAAGGTTGAAAATAACAGAATTTTGACAGTCGGCCAGACGGGCCATTACCAAATATTAATTATGAAAATACTTTTTTACCTGCTTCCTGTTTTGGCGGGCGTTGCCATTACGCTGCAATCGGGCATCAACTACCAGTTGAGGGCGGCGCTTAACCATCCTGTTATGGCCGCGTTTATTTCTTTTATTGTGGGTACCATTGCGTTGATACTCATCCTGCTGCTGTCAAAACAGCCCATGCCACCCCTCACTGTGTACAGCGGCATTAACTGGTATAAATTCACCGGTGGCCTTTTTGGTGTATTTGTGGTAACCGTTACCTTATTGTCTGTAAAGGAAATTGGGGTGGCCAATATGTTTGTACTGATTATAGCCGGGCAGCTGATTACCGCTGTCTGCATGGATCATTTTGGTGTACTGGGGTTAAATGTATCGCCTGTTACCTTAAAAAAACTGGCCGGCATTTGCTGCCTGGTGGCGGGCGCCTGGCTGGTCAACAAAAAATAAACCGGCATTTACAATAAATGCCGGTTCAATCAAAACAGTGGATATACGCTGTGCCTCACCGCTATATTAAATATGTTAATACTTACCAGTTGCTGAAACGCAGCCCTACATTGTAAGGCGTCTGATCCAGGCCCTTCTCAAACATAGACTGAGTAGCCATAGAGCCGTACAGTTTTACCGGGCCCATCTGCAGTTCGGCCACATAGCTTATTTTAAAAGGACGCAGGTAAAAGTCATCGTGCGTTTTTTGCTTGCCGTCTTCTGAGGTGATCATTTTCTGGCGCGAAGAGTACAGGTAGCCTGCACTTACCCCTGCGCTGAAACCAAATGATTTGTTGTAATAATTATTGGGTGTAAAATTAAAGTTCAGCATCAGCGGAACGGTAACATAATCAGCTGCCAGTTTATTTTTCTTATAATGGCGGGTCAAATCCTGGTTAAAGATATTGGCTACTTTATCATACCGAAGCGGCGATTCGTAGCGGTAATTGTTCAGTTCTACGCCCAGTCCGTATTTCAGGTTTACCACGTGCTTAATAAGGTTCAGGCGCTGCATAAACAACCAGATGTTTACGTTTATTGATTTACCTACTCTTGGTTTGAATTGCTCTTTGCCAATGCCCGGTGCTACTACTCCCGCTGCTATGGCATTGGTATAATTGGTTTTGTCATTATAATTGGCAAAACCAAGATCAAGAATTACCCAGTTGGTGCTTACGTTCTGCCGCGAGGGGCGCTCCCTGCTCACTTTTACAGAACCATCCCTGTTTTCATAATGTCCATCGCCTTTTTTTACGATGATAAGGCTGCCAATCCTGATGGTATCCGGTGTTTTTGCCTGGTTGCCTGTTGTGTCTGTTTGCGCCATGGCGGTTGTTCCAATACATACTGCTGCCAGTATTACATACATCTTACGCATAAAATTAATTTGCTTTTTTTAATAAGGTTTATCGAACGGCAATTTCAAAGCCGCCTATCAAAATGCCTTTCCGGCTGCCTTCTTCGCTACCAAGGCTGGTTTTCTTGGATATCAGCCTGGATGCCTTCCGGAAAAATCCCCGCATGGAGTTTTTGGTGTTGACAGAAGTGTTGAGCACTTCTACATTATCGCTGCTGGAAGAAGAAGCCCAATTTTTTTTCATTTTGTTGTCTTCTTCGGGGTTCAGGATCTCCATGGGTTGATCTGGCATTGACCTTGCTGCAGCTAAGTCATTATTCACTTCAACCCGGGGCGTATTATCCTTTTTTATAGACGGTATATTGCTTGCTTTTAATTTATCAGGGGTAACCTCAGCAATCAGTTCCGGCTGTTCTGGTGCTTGCGGCAGCATTTGAACGCCATTGTTCTTACGGCTTTCTTTTTTATCGTTCGACTGGCTGTCAGTAGCTCTTTTTACCTGTTTGCTGGCAGGTGTTTTATCAGTAATCGCCAATTCCTCCTTCACCTCTGGTTCTTTCCTGTTATCTGTAATGGCAGGGATTGGTTGTTTTACTGCCGGAGCTTCTTTAGAACCTGCCGGTTTACCGGTATTCGCCAATTCTGAGCCGACGGGCTTATTATTAGACTGGTAAACCCATAATGCGCCAGCAATCAACAATACCATCGCCGCCACCGCCAGCTTCCACCACCTGAAAGGCACCACTTTATCATCTTCTTCTTTACGGTACAGCATTTCTTTATTTTCAAAAACAATGCTGTTATCGGCTGACAGTTTTGCCTGCAATAAACACTCAAATTCGGCCTGGGTTTGGGGGTGGCGGTAAACAAACTCTTCAACCAGCGCTTTTTCATCATTATCCAGTTCATCATCGCCATATAAAACAAAAAACGATGTGTAATTCTTTAGTGAAATGGCTTCCTTATCCGTTTCCTGTCTCAGCAGGCCCAGCTTTCCGGGGAAGACCATTTTTTCATCGGGCTGCAGTTTAGACTGCTGAAAAAATACCAGTTCCTCAGCAAGATCCGGGTTGGCTGCAATAAAGGCCTCCACCCTGCTGCTGTCTGCCGCGGACAGTTCATTGTCTGCATACAGCATGAAAACTTCTTCGTAATTATCTCTGGTAATGTTCATTTTTGCTTTTTTAGGGTCCGTTTACAACACATTTTCAGGGCTCACCAGGTAGGTTTTCAGCTGCATCCTGGCGCGGTAGAGGTATACTTTTACCTGGCTTTCGTTCAACCCGGTGATAACACCAATCTCTTCATAGCTATACCCTTCGTAATCTTTCAGCAGCACCAGGCTGCGCTGCGTTTCGCTAAGAGTGTTCAACGCCTGCTCCAGCACCTTTTTAAGGTTATTGGCCGGCTTATTGGTCACCCGGGTAGTCTCACTGAACTCGTCTTTCAGGTGCACCCGTTTCACTTTCCTTATATGGTCAATCATCTGGTGATAGGCTACCGTAAACAGGTAAGATTTGCTTTTCGCTGCATCCACTTCCTGCCGGTTGCGCCACAATTTTTCAAAAGACGACTGTACTACATCCCGGGCATCTTCCTCGTGCCGCAGGTTTTTCAATATAAAGCGGTATACGTTATCCGCATATTGATGTACACATTGGTTGTAATCTTTCTCAGTCATAAAAACAGTTCCGGTCTTGTAATGTGATGGACAATTGCGCCTCTTCAACTGCCCCGTTTTATATAATACGCACCAGCGTAACCAGAAGTTACAAATTATTGGCGCTTTTTTTAAAAAACCAGGCCCTGCCGTAATGGGCAGGGCCTGGATCAATCGTATATATTAAGTGTAACTAAACTATTGTACCGCACTCAGCAGGTGCCTGGATACCGATTCCCACATCATACCATCTGCTGCCTGTACCTGGGTATCATCTGCACATTCCGTTCCGGCAGGGCATTCCTTTTTTTGTTCCTCTTTTACACTGGCTGTAGTACCCGCAGACGCCGCCACCAGCAAACCCGAAGTAAATAACAATAAAACAAGCATAAGGCTGATGAAAGTTTTGGCGGACATAACACAGTATTTAGAATGATTAGACGAAGTTATCTGCAAAATGTTACAGGGGGTAATGAAATTGTATGAAATAGGTTTTTTGGCCGACAAAACCGCCAAAATAACCGGTGAAACAGCCGGTAGTTTTGTTGTGAAATTCAATGTAGCAACACAGAAAGGGAAACACTATTAGCGATGGCCGCTTTGCAGCATCCTTGTCCGTAGATGCGCCGTTGCCTGCCATACAAAGAAAAGACCCTGCTTTGCTGCCTGTTTTCTAGTGCTGCTTTCCGCTATTTTTGCATTTATAAACTGAGAATACCATGAACAAGGCTTTTGTACAAAGAGTAGGGGAAGAATTATCAGGCATAAAAACAGCGGGGCTTTTTAAAACAGAACGCATCATTACCAGCGAACAGGGACCGGAGATTGTAGTGAATGGCAAAACGGTGTTGAATTTCTGTGCCAATAATTACCTGGGCCTGTCTTCGCATCCCAAAGTAATTGAGGCCGCCCACAAGGCCATTGACACCCATGGTTATGGCATGAGCAGTGTACGGTTTATCTGTGGTACGCAGGATATTCACAAAGAGCTGGAGCAAAAAATAGCCCGTTTCCTGGGCACGGAAGATACTATCCTCTACGCCGCCGCCTTTGATGCCAATGGCGGGGTATTTGAACCGCTTTTTAACGAGCAGGACGCCATTATCAGCGATGCGCTGAACCATGCCTCCATTATAGACGGGGTGCGTTTGTGCAAGGCACAGCGTTTCCGGTACGAACATAATAATATGCAGGATCTGGAAACAAAACTGAAGGAGAGCGCCGCTTGCCGCAGCAGGGTAATTGTCACCGACGGCTCTTTCAGCATGGACGGCACTATTGCACAGCTGGATAAAATCTGCGACCTGGCAGATGCCTACGACGCCATAGTAATGATTGATGAATGCCATTCAAGCGGCTTCCTGGGTAAAACCGGCCGGGGTACGCACGAATACCGGGGGGTAATGGGGCGGATTGATATTATCACCGGCACCCTGGGTAAGGCCCTGGGCGGCGCCAGCGGCGGTTTTACCAGTGGCAATGCGGCTATTATTGAGTTATTGCGCCAGCGTTCCAGGCCTTATTTATTTTCCAACACACTGGCGCCTGCCATTGCTGGCGCATCTATTGCCGTGCTGGATATGCTGAGCCAAACCACCACTTTAAGAGATACGCTGGAGTATAACACCCGTTATTTCCGCGAAAAAATGACTGCCGCGGGCTTTGATATAAAACCAGGCGATCATCCCATTGTACCTATTATGCTGTACGACGCAGTAGTGGCGCAAAACTTTGCCGCAAGACTGCTGGAAGAAGGCGTCTATGTAATTGGTTTCTTTTTTCCCGTAGTGGCAAAGGGCCTGGCCCGCATACGGGTACAATTAAGCGCCGCTCATACGCAGCAACATTTGGACACAGCTATTGCGGCGTTTACAAAAGTGGGGAAAGACTTACAAGTTCTCAGTTCATAGTTTTCAGTTCGCAGTTCCTTTATTCGGAGCCGCTGAGTAATTGCGATATCACCCAGGTAAGGGTATCGGCCGTTTTGCCTGCGGGTTCTGCCTGTGACACAGCCACCTGCAATGGAGAACTATGAACTAAGAACCAAAAACTATCTCCCCGCTATCATACTTATTTCCACATTCACATTTTTAGGAAGCCCCTTTACCGCTACGGTTTCACGTGCCGGAAAATCGCCTGAAAAGTATTTGCCGTATACTTCATTCACGGTGGCAAATAAAGCCATATCGCTTAAAAATATAGTCGTTTTTACAATATGATTAAAATCCATGCCGGCTTCGGTAAGGATGGCTTTCAGGTTGTGCATTACCTGGTGGGTTTCTCCAAAAACATCTGTAGCGTCTATATTGCCGGTGGCTGGGTTAATGGCCACCTGGCCCGATATAAAAAGCATATTGCCGAATTGAATGGCCTGGTTATAAGGGCCGATAGGGGCAGGGGCGTTGCTGGTATTGATGACTTTTTTTTCCATTTGCCAAAAATATAGAAAATTTAAGGTTCCGGGTTTTACCCCTAAAATGAAGTTTCTTTGTTAAAACATACGCCTATGAAACTGGCGGTGATAGCCAATGAACCATTAAAAGCTGCGTTCCTGGAGAAGCGGCTGCCTGCTTACGCAAACGTTTGCTTTGTAGCGGAGCCGCAAAATATCCCGGCAGATACTTATATTGTCTTTGATTTACTATACGACGGTACCCCAGGAAGAATTTCGCTGCTGCAGCAGTTTTTACCCCGCCCTGTTTTTATTAACGCAGTTACCGGCACGCTTGCGTCAATTGATCAACCATTTATACGCATTAACGCATGGCCAGGTTTTTTGAAAAGAGATATTACCGAGATAGCAGTAATGCCAGCGCAGGCAGCATCCATCCCCGTTGTTTTTGAACAATTGGGCTGGAACTACCGGCTGGTAGCTGATGTGGAGGGTATGGTAAGCGCAAGGGTAATTGCCATGATGATAAATGAAGCTTATTATGCACTGCAGGAAGCTGTCAGCAGCAAAAAAGAAATTGATACTGCCATGCTGCTCGGTACCCACTTACCTTATGGCCCGTTTGAATGGAGTGAAAGAATAGGATTAAAAAATATCTATACATTACTTTTACTGTTGAATAAAGAAAATGATTTATATGAAGTTTCAACATTACTTAAAGAGGAGGCTGCACAATAAAATCTCCGGAAAAAATTAAATAATAAAGAACATTAAGGTAAAATGATTGAACAAATTAGCATGCTGTAATAAAGAATATTTTATATTAGTAAAGATGATTTTTTTGAGAAAATTTTCGGCTATACATGCAGGTGTTTATTTATATAACAACAACTGAGTTCAGCATTGGCATTGCCGAAAAAAATTATTAACTGTTTTATCGAACACATGTCGCTTATTTTAAATATAGATACAGCTACCGGCAATGCAAGCGTTTCATTGGCATTTGAAGGAACCATTATAGCAGAGCGGGTGAATGATCAATCAATGGATCATGCAGCATGGATACATACGGCTATTAAAGAATTGACAACGATCAACAACCATGCATATACGCTGAAAGATATTACGGCTGTTGCTAATGTAAGCGGACCCGGTTCATACACAGGGTTAAGGGTGGGCATGTCTACCGCTAAAGGACTTTGCTATGCACTGAACATTCCCCTTATCAGTCTTAATACACTTAAGGTAATGGCGCATGCAACCAATCTTTATGTTTCTTCATCTCAGCTTTTATGCCCAATGCTGGATGCCCGGCGTATGGAAGTATTTTCCGCCCTCTATGATTACCTGTTAAATGAGTTGATCCCCCCCTGTCCTGTAATACTGGAAAAGGATTCTTTTTCGGACTGGCTAAACAAATATGAAATTGTTTTTTTTGGAAATGGCAGTAATAAATGGAAAGCACTGGTGCAGCATGATAACGCCATTTTTAAAGACGGCTTTTATGCACCATCCGATATTGCCCGTATATCGTACGCGGCATTTCAGCAGGCAGCTTTTTCGGACCTTGCATATGCTGAGCCCTTTTACCTTAAAGAATTTTACACACCTGGAAAAGTACAGGTCTGAACATTGCTTATGTCTTAACTATTGAGAATATGTTTACAACTTCCGGAGAGAATACTGAGAACACTTTGCTAATGCCTAAACAACCCATTAACATGAACACATCTGCAAACCATTTGATTCTACGGCAGCAGGATGGAGAACCTATTAAGATTGACTTTTTACAGGTAAAAAAAGCTGCTGTTACACTGAGGGCCATTAATCACAAATTAAGACAGCAGATAATGCGACTGCTGGAAGATCAGCAACGGATGACGGTTACTGAAATTTATGTACAGCTGAGGCTTGAACAATCAGTTGCTTCTCAGCACCTTGCCATCCTTCGACGGGCCGGTATTGTTGAGACTTTCAGGGACGGTAAATATATTTCTTACTCTATTAATGCCGACCGGCTGGCCCAATTAAATAAACAGGTGCAGGGCATAATAAGTTAAAATATACAATTGATTATAGTAAGCGGCTATCCTGTGGGTAGCCGCTTTTTGTTTTTTAGTATTTTTGTCCTAAATTTTAGGTGATGTATATTAAACAACTGTACACCGGCTGCCTTAGCGAAGCCGCTTATTATATAGAAAGTGAAGGAGTGGCGGCGGTGATTGATCCACTTCGCGATACCGAAGCATACACTACCCTGGCAGAAGAAAGAAATGCCCGCATTACCTATATTTTTGAGACCCATTTTCATGCAGATTTTGTAAGTGGGCATATTGACCTGGGCAAGAAAACAGGCGCGCCCATCATTTACGGACCAAAAACGGAGACCCATTACCCGGTTACAGTGGCCAAAGACGGCCAGGTTTTTACCCTTGGCAAAATAAGTATAGAAGTTTTGCATACGCCCGGTCATACGCTGGAGTCCACCTGTTACCTGCTGAAAGACGAAACCGGTAAAGCCCATGCACTGTTTACCGGCGATACGCTCTTTGTGGGCGATGTAGGCCGGCCAGACCTGGCACAGGAAGGCAACGCCCTTACCATGGCAGATTTGGCGGGTATGTTATACGACAGCATTCAGAACAAAATTGTACCCCTGCCCGACGATGTGCTGGTATACCCCGCCCATGGCCCCGGCAGCAGCTGCGGTAAAAACCTTGGACCCAACACCTACAGTACCATTGGTGAAGAAAAAAGAAGCAATTATGCGCTGCAGGCAAAATCAAAAGACGCTTTTGTGAAGGTAGTAACCGAAGGCCTGGCCGCACCGCCCCAGTACTTTCCGGTAAATGCCCGGATAAACAAAGAAGGTTACGAGAGCCTGGATAAGCTGCTGGCCAAAGCATTGCAATCTATAAGGGTTGACCTGTTCAGGGAAAAGATAAAAGACGAAAACACAGTTGTACTTGATACCAGGGATTCCAATGTTTTCATCAATGGCTTCATTCCGGGTGCTGTCAGCATCGGGCTTGACGGACGTTTTGCAGAGTGGGCCGGTATGTTGTTACCCTTCGACAAACCCATACTGCTGGTAACAGATCCTGGTAAAGAAGAGGAAACTGCCGTGCGCCTGGCAAGAGTAGGTTTTTCTACTGTTGAGGGCTACCTGGAAGGAGGCTTTACCGCCTGGCAGGGTGCCGGTGAAAAGATTGACATGATTGTAGAAATAGAAGCGGATGAACTGGCCATGGATCTGCCGCACGATAAAAAAATGCTGGTAGTAGATGTACGCCGCGAAACAGAATTTGCCGATGGCCATATTAAAGGGGCGGTAAATATTCCGTTGAGCGATATGACCGACCCCGCGAGCATGGCTGACCTGGATGAAAACAAAAATATCTATGTGCATTGCGCCGGGGGATACCGCAGCATTATTGCGGCTTCTTTATTAAAACGCCAGGGCATTCACAACCTGCACAATGTACAGGGTGGATGGGCAAAGATAAAAGAACAGAAAGGTATACAGGTGGCCAAAGAGACCAGCATACTTAACTAACTCACCGGTTGCAAAATCTTACTGACGACGGACTTACAGACCTATGATTCCGTTTTTAGTGCCGGCAAGTTTACTTCCTGTATGCTAATTTTTTAGCCGGGCGACATAATTGTTAGACAACCCATACAAAACCCGCAGCACCACCGCAGCGGGTTTTTATTTCACCTCTCTATACGCTTCTTTCCACTTATGCTTCCACCGGTTATGGCTCCAGAGGTAAAGGGGCGGGTTGTTACGGATAGAAGTTTCCAGCTGCTGCGCATATAGCCTGGTAAGTTCCCCGGGTGGCAACAGGCCGGCATTAGCGGTTAGCAAACCGGCCTCCAAATGATAATAGCCACGGCACGGCCTGCTGAGCGCTATAAACACCACCGGCAGGTTACCCAACCTGGCCCCACCTTCAGGACCTTTTAAAAAAGCGGTGGGGGTATCCAGGAAATTGATCCAGTAACTTTTTTGCGGTTGGGGTGGACTCTGGTCCGCCATCAGCGCCAATGCATACTGCCGGTTACGGTAGGGCAGCATACCGCGGCGCATATCGTTAAACGGTAGCAGCACTGTACCAAAACGGCGGCGCAGGTAAAGAAACAGGCGGTCAAATATCTTATTGCTCAGGGGTGAATAAGCAGCCAATATAGGCAACGGCCCGCGCAGGGTGACATAAGCATTCGCCCATTCCCAGTTAAACTGGTGCCCCAGCAGTATATAACAGGACTTACCCGTTGCATGAATTTCATCCAGCACGTCCAGGTTGCCGGTTACCCTGCTGCGTAAATCTTCCTGTGAAATACTCAGCAGTTTCAGCGCTTCCAGCCAATTGTCCCAGAAACGGCGGTAAAATTCCTTCGCTATTTTTTCTCTTTCGGCGGGTGTTTTATCGGGAAAGGCCAGTGCGAGGTTTTTGAATACGGTTTTCTTACGGTAGCCCAGCAGCCACCAGGTAAGCAGGTAGAAAAAATAAGACAGCCGGTATAAAACAAATAGTGGCAACCGTGAGATACTATATAAAATGCCAAAAACAACTGAATACATGTAACTGAGCTTGCATGAAGGATGAGATGGACGGCACCGCGGCCTTTCCAGGTAAAATGCAAACTTACAGCAGTAAGTTGGGCTGTTTTGTCAATGGCTGATTAAAATCTCACAAAATAGTGGGCACCGGAACAGGTTGTTCCGAACAAACCCACTGGGGCGCATATTCGTCTTTCCACGCATGTTTCCAGCGGCGGTGGCTCCATAGATAGTTGGGAGGATTCTGCCGCACACAGGCTTCCACATACCGGACAAACATTTGGGTAAGTGCTCCCTCGGGAAGATTATTGGGAGTTGTGGTTGCCAGGGTGGAGGTAAAATGGTAATGCCCCCGCTTCGTTTTATAAAAATTCACAAACACCACGGCGGTATCTTTCAGGCGGGCGCCTTTTTCGGGGCCGGCAACAAAAGCTGTAGGTTTATTAAAGAAAGACAGCCAGTACACACTGTTCAGGTTGCCGGGATTTTGATCAGCTGCCAGCATCAATGCATAATGGCTGGGGGCCAGGTCTGTAAAAGCAGTTTTGAATTTGGTGGCCGGTATCAGTATCGTTCCGTATTTTTTTCTTAAGTTATAAAAAAAAGTGTTCAGCGGTTTATTACTGATAGGCATGTATACCCCCAGAAAATTAATGTCCACACTTCTCACTACCGTCCATTGCACCAGCTCCCAGTTAAAATTGTGCATGGCGTGCAATTGAATGTTTTTACCGCTTTTGATGGCTTCTTCTATGCCGCTGTAATCGCCGGTTACCCTGCGCTTTGATTCGGCAGCACTCATAGAAACCATCTTAATCACCTCAATAAACGTATCGGTAAAATTGTGGTAAAAGGCTTTGGCAATCGCGGTTTTCTCTGCTTCGGTTTTGTCCGGGAAGGCAATGCCCAGGTTGTTCATTACCACATCCCTGCGGTATTTCAGTACATAATAAAGCAGGCCATAAATGCCATCGCCAATAACATACAATAACCGCAATGGCAATAAAGACAACAGGTAAAGAAAACCGTAGAGAATATAATACATGGGTTGTATTTAGGGTTTGCAATCGTTTATATCGCTGACAAAACAGGAATCATGGCCGGCTTACAATACAATATTCTGCACCATTTCGCTCTTGCCGGGATAGTCTGTATTAAAATGCAGGCCCCGGCTTTCATGGCGTAGCTGGGCGCATTTTACCACCACATAGGCTACGGTGATCATATTGCGCAATTCACAGAGCTGCGGCGATACGGTGCTGGCTTCGTACAACTGTTCAGTCTCCTCCCATAACAGGTCCAGCCGCTTCATAGCGCGTTGCAAACGTGTATTGGTACGAACAATACCCACATAGTCGCTCATCAGCAACTGCAGTTCTTTTAAGCTTTGGGTAATAAGAATCATTTCTTTGGGATGCGTAGTGCCATCGGTCTTCCAGTCTGGCACCGTAATAACTAAAGCCGCTGATTGAATTTTTTCCGCAGCATCCAGGAAGGCGCGGTGGCCAAACACCATTGCTTCCAGCAGCGAATTGCTGGCCAGGCGGTTGGCGCCATGCAACCCGGTGCTGGCACATTCACCCGCTGCATACAGGTTAACAATGGAAGTACGGCCCCATTCATCTGTTTTAATACCCCCGCAGCTGTAGTGCGCCGCCGGCGATACCGGTATCATATGCTTTGTAACGTCTATGCCTATGCCCAGGCACTTCTCATAAATATTGGGAAAATGGTGAATGAATTTCTCCTTGTCCATATGGCGGCAGTCCAGGTAAACATGTTCTGTACCATTTATCTTCATTTCGCTGTCGATGGCCCTGGCCACAATATCGCGGGGCGCCAGGTCTTTGCGGGCGTCGTAGCGCTCCATAAAAGCTTCCCCGTTTTTATTGCGCAGGATGCCGCCATCGCCCCGTACCGCCTCGGTAATTAAAAAAGCCTGTCCGCCTACACCGGCCTCATACAATGCCGTTGGGTGAAACTGGATAAATTCCATGTTTTCAATTCTGCCTTTTGCCCGGTACACCATTGCAACGCCATCGCCTGTGGCTATAGCCGGGTTGGTGGTGGTACGGTATACCTGCCCGTTACCACCGGTGGCTAATAAAGTAACGGCAGATAAAATGGTTTCAATTTTGTTAGTGTTCAAATTCAATACATACACACCGTAGCATTCAATATCCGGTGTTGATTTTGTAATTAAAAAACCCAGGTGGTGCTGAGTAATAA